>NZ_JBHVYK010000046.1:0-18731 GCF_042880855.1 Streptomyces sp. NPDC058291 | reverse complement strand
CGGACGGGGCCGGAGCGGGAGCGGTGCGCACGTAGGGCGGAGGCGGACGGGGCCGGAGCGGGAGCGGTGCGCACGTCGGCCGGCGCTGCCCGACGGTACGGAGGGCGCGGAGGGTGTGGAGGGCGCCCTGAGCGGTACCTCTGGCGCGGGGCGGGGGCTGCGGGTGAACGGCGGGGACGACCCGTTCGCCTGGCCCGGCCGGCGCGGGCTCGCGCTACAGCCACTCCCCTTCCAGGGCGGTGGCGGTGAGGCCCGGCGCCGCCGCGTACAGGACGGCGCGGTCGCCCGGCTTCCGGCCCGCGTCGTGCGCCCGCCTCAGGATGTCGAACACGGCGGCGCCTCCGCGGTTGCCGCTGGTGTAGCTGTCCCGGCTGTAGTCCAGCAGCCCCGACGGCCACGTGTCGGGCATCGTCTGCTCCATGTACTCCAGCACCCGGGTGCCGCCGGGGTGCGCGAGCAGCATGTCGGGGTGCCAGGAGTCGGGGTCGTCCTGGTAGCGGACGCGCAGCCACTCCCACATCGCGGTGACCGTCTCCTGCACGGCGCGCGGGCCGCGCCGGTCCATCACGAAGTGGGCGCCGTCCGCTCGCGTCTCCAGACGGTGCAGTTCCCGGGTGCCGGGCAGGGTGTGGTGCCAGGCGGCGTCCAGCCGCAAGCCCGACTGGCTCCTGCGACGGCCGGTGACGACGGCGGCGACCGCGGTGTCCGCGAACAGCAACCGGACGATCAGGGACTCCAGGGTGTCGTCCGCGGGCTGGTAGGTCGTGCTCAGCGCCTCCGCGATCACGACCAGGACCACCCGGTCGGGGTCCGCGGCCACGAGCTCCGCCGCCAGGGACAGGGAGCGGGTCCCCGCGACGCAGGCCCACTGCGTGGCCGGCAGCAGCATCGCGTCGTCGCGCAGGTCGAGCCGGTTGGCCAGGGCGATGTCCAGGCCCGGCAGCGCCGGGGTGGTGGAGTGACTGGTGATCAGACAGTCGACATCTGCGGCGTCCAGCCCGGCGATCTGCAGCGCTCCGCGCGCCGCCCGCTCGCCGTAGGACTGCACGGCCTCCCAGGCCGGCGCGGTGCGCTCCTGAACGGTCTGCGGCGCGGGTATCGCCTCCAGGGCGGCGATCACGCGATCCACGTCCTGCTGCGCGAACCCCTCCCGTGCCAGGGCCTCTTGGGCGGGTCCGGTGCCGACGGTCCCCAGGCCGCTGCCGCCGCCGGGCGCGACGGCGCTCTCCAGCGGCAGCATCCACCCGCGGGTCTCGATGCCCGTGCTCGCCGCGATGCCGTCGATGCGCGGCGCCCACGCGGCGTGGGGGTGCCGGTCGCGCACCTCCGCCACGATCTGGCTGGTCTGCACGGCGTGTTCACCGTGTATCACGGCGGGAGGACAGAGGTATGCGGCCATGAGGGGCACCTTCCGGGGAGCGAGCAGACGTCACGAGGGCTGCGCCATGGGCCGCTTCGGAACGTCGCGCCCAGGCCGGCGGGCTCCCTTCCGGGAGCCGTTGTCCGGATCGAGCATGGCCGCCAAAGGGACATTTCCGCTGTGACTCAGACAACTTGGGCGGCCTTCATGTGGGTGATACGGCCCACATGCCCGAGCCGGGACGGCGGAGCACCGCCACAGGCGACGCCTGACGGCTCGACAGGCGCACCCGTCACCTGAGCCCGGCGGCCGGCTCAGCAGCTCGCAAGGGGCTCCGGCCGGCCGTCGCCGCCACGGGGCCCCGGCCGGCCGTCGCCGTCACGGGAGCAGGGCCGCGAACGGCATCCGTCGTGAGGCGCCTGCGGCCGCGTGCGTCGACACGGCGGGATGGCATGCTCGGTTCCATGAAGATCGCGGCAGCCCAGTTCACCTGTGTCCCCGCCGACGTGCCGGCGAACGTGCGGCAGATGGCCGCCCTCGCCGACGAGGCGCGGGTGCGGGGCGCCGAGCTGGTGGTGTTCCCCGAGCTGGCGGTCACCGGGTACGAACCCGAAGCCGTGGCCGCACGTCGTGATCTCTGGATGCGGGCGGACGACCCGCGCCTGGACGCGATCCGGGCGAGCGGGATCGCCACCGTCGTCAACTGCGCTGCGGCCGCCGACGGGGAACGGCCGGGCATCGAGACGCTGGTCTTCGGGGTCGACGGCGAGCTCATCACCACGTACCGCAAGCAGCACTTGTTCGAGCACGAGCAGGACGTCTTCGCGGCGGGACGGCGCGACGGGCGCTTCGTCTTCGGAGGGCTGCGTTTCTCCCTGGCCACGTGCTTCGACAACCACTTCCCCGAACTGGTCTCGCGTGGCGCCGCCGACGGGTGTCAGGTGCATCTGGCCGCCTCGCTGTACGGCACGGGCGGCGGGGAGGAGGAGCTGGCGGCGGTGTACCCGGGCATCGCCGAGGACTTCGATCTGCACGTCGTCGTGGCCAATCATGTCGGCCCTGCCGGGGCATGGACCGGCTGTGGCCGCTCCGCGCTGTCGGCCCCGGGCGGCGCCCTGCTCGCACGGGCGGACGCCGACACGCCCATGGTGGCCGTCGCCGAGGTCGGCCAGGCCAGGGCCTGGATCAGCGGCGCGGCAGGTGGAGGGGCCGGGACTCCTGCGGCGGTGCGGCGGGAGCACCGGGCGGCGCGCCCGTCCGGTCGGCGGCCGTGACTCCGGTGGCGGCGAGGATCCGTGCCGCCGAGACGTCGTTGTCGTCCCGTACCGCTCCGGCCATGGCGGCGCGAGCGAGGGCAGGGGGCGTCTGCGGAGGGACGACCGGGAACAGGAAGTGGTCCTGATCACCGCGGGTGACGATCATCGTGTCGTCGCCGACGGCCGACCAGTCGAGGCGGACGCTGCGGCCCTCGACGACCAGTCGGCCCGGCCTCTCGTCCCAGGCGCCCGCGTCGAGGCCGACACGGGCGAGGGGACCCACATGGGCCGTCAACACGGTGAGTAGTTCCGGGAGTCGACTGTCGAGGTCGCGTGAGCGCGGCCACCAGGCGCCGTCGAACGTTCCCGTGCGCCGAGGTGTCGTCCGCATCCGCAGGCGCGCCGCGCCGCGCCGCGCCGCGCCGGGGAGCATCGGCTCCGCGCCGGAGTCCGCGAGAAGCCTGGCGGGCGTCACGGGGACCCGCCCGGTCCCCCGTCCTGGGTCGCGTCCCCTCGCGGTCGATCGGGAACGGCCTTGGTGGTGGGACCGGGAACGGCCTTGGTGGTGGGACCGGGAACGGTCCTGGTGGTGGGGGTGGGGAAGCTTCCGCCGCCCCGGCGGTGGGCCAGGTGGATGATGAGCACGCCCAGAGCGATCATCGCCATGAGCGCGGCCACGGTCACGAAGGTCTCCATGCCGGTCACCTCCCCGGGGGCCGCGGGGTCGCGGCGGGTGCAGCGGCTCGGTCGTGGCCTCCCTCGGAGTCCCAGACCGCCTCCGAGGACCGGTCGGCCTCGGCCGCCGTCCGCAGGCGCGCGGCCTGTCGCGTCAACCGGCTCGCGGTCGACGCGCCGAGGGGGTCGCTCGCGGCGGCCATCAGCCAGGCGGCGGATACGGGGTCCGTCCCCGGCGGAACCACCAGGAGGTTCCAGCGGCCCGTGCGGTAGGAGAGCAGCAGCAGTTCATGCGGGTCCTGCTCGGCGAGGAACCAGCCCACGTTCACCACGTGTCCGGGGACGTGCACCTTGCGCGGGACGACCGGCCAGTGGGTGGGATTCACCGCGACGCGGGTGATCCGTCCCCACAGCGGTTCCAGTACCGCTGTCAGCAGCGGGAGTTCCGTCCTCAGATCGCGCGAACGGGGCCACCAGGCGCCGTCCAGGAGAGCCGGGGCAGGGCCGGCGGGAGCCAGGGACAGGCGGAGAGGAGAGGAGGACCCGGCTTCGGCTTCAAGGGTCGGCGGGAGGTGAACGGTCGCAGTCATGACGCGCACCCTGCCCCGGGCCGATGGTGACCGGCCCGGCGTAGTGGATCGCCGAAAACGGCACGACCATGAGAGCCCGTGCGCGAAATGTCCTCGGTTGTTCCAGCCTACTCCTCGGGTCGCCCGGTCGAGGTCAGAGGCGACCGTCCGCCGCTGCCGCCATGAACGGCCGTGCGGCCTGCTCGGTGGACTCGGGAGGAACGATCAGCAGATCCCGGCGCCCCTGGCCGGCCGCGAACAGGACGACGGTGTTCGGGGCGGACGCCGCCTCGGTTCTGCGCAGTCGTACGACCTGGTTGCAGACGAGCGTCCGGCCCGGTGTCGCGGACCACGTCGACCCGTTGACGATGACGCTGGTGACCTGGCCCCATTCGGGCGGCAATCCCCCCAGCAGGTGGGGGAGTTCGGCGAGCAGATCGTAGGAGCGGGGCCACCAGGCGCCGTCGACGGGCCGTGGCGCGGCGCCACGGGGCGCAAGGCTCAGGCGGAGGAGGGGAGGCGGGGGCTGCGGTGCGGTGGTCATGTCTGCTCCTGTCGGCCGCCGTAGGGGCGGTCGGTATCGGTGGCCGGCGACGCGGCAGGCGGGTCCTGTCGTGACGCCGGGGCGTCACCGCGGTGTTCGCCGACGACGCCGCCGAGGCGGTGGGAGGGATGAGCGGCTTTCCGGGGCTCCTCGGCGGCGACCGCTCCGGTCAGGGCGCGGAGAAGCGGCGGGCTGCCGCAACCCGTTGGCGGCCGAGGGGCCGTCACCACGCCCTTCGGTCGCCGCTGCCGTGCGGAGCCGGCTCTCTGCGCGGGCGGCCCTCGCCCCGCCCGGCGGACGAGGGGGCGGCGTCGCCTCAGGCGAAGAACCAGCGCAGTGCTCCGGCGACCTGTCCGGCGACTGCGGGGTACGACGCCGCACGTGGCACGGCCGAGAGACGATCGGAGGAGTGAGCGGCTTCGTCGGCCATAGGGCGGAACCTGCCTCGAGCGCGAAGCACCCGGTGTGGTCGAACCAGGAGGACGAGACCGGCCTGAACACCGGTGTACGAAGGATCCTCGCTCCCAACCTACTCCCCCGCGTCCCGGGACGAACCTGATCGACGGCGCCCGACCACCGTCACCGGGTCCGTGGAGCCGGCGGCCGCAACGGGGTCAGGGCGTGCCGGGACGGGACGGACGTCAGCGGACGGTCGCGGTCCGGGTCCCACGCACCGCCCGCTCGCAGTGTCCGGGCGTCATGCCGTGGCCCGGGCACGGGGCCCGGACGCGTCGGCCCAGAGCGCCGCTCGCCCGTCGCCCGCGTGCCCGCCGACGGGTTCAGCCGTGGGGGACGACGGCGACGGGGCAGCGTCCGTGATGGATGGCAGCGTGCGTCACATGCCCCAGGTGGGGCCCCACGTCGTGCCGGTGTGCGCGTCGGCCGACGACCAGCAGCGCGGCGCCGTCGGCCGTGTGCACCACGGCCTTCGCGGGGGTCTCGTGGCAGATGGTGTCGGCGCTGTCCACCTGCGGATACTTCTCACGCCATGGGCGCAGCGCCTTCGTCAGCTCCCGCTGCGCGTCCTGCGTCGTCTCCTCCGTGACGACGTGGTCCACGCCCCAGGGCACGCGCGCGTGCAGCGGCACGCTCCGGCCGTGCACGGCCAGGAGCGGAACCTCCCTGACCGCGGCGGTGTGGAAGGCGAAGTCGAGCAGTTCGTCGCTGGATCCGTGGAGTTTCAACGCCACGACCACCCGGCTGGTCGGGGTCCGCTGCGCCGGCCGGTATCCGGTGCGGACCAGGACCACCGGCCTCCCGGTCCGGGCCACGACCGGCATGCTGACGTCACCGAGGAAGTAGCTTCCGACGGAGTCCAGCCCCCGTGAGCCGAGCACGAGCAGCTCGGATTCCGACGCCGCCTGGAGCAGCGCCTTCCGGGCGTCGTCGGCCACCAGGCTCCCGATGATGGTCAGGCCCGGGTAGCTGCTCTCCAGTTCCGCGCGCGCGGCGTGGACGAAGCGCTTCGCCCAGTAGTTCTGGTCGACCTCCGAGGGGACGCGGGCCGGTTCCGGCGCCAGCAGCGGCCACGCGTGCAGCAGGCGCAGCGTGAGGGTGCGCTGTGCGGCCTCGTGGGCGGCCCAGCGCGCGGCGGCAAGGCTCTCGGGTGAGCCGTCGAGGCCCACGGTGATGACTGGCTGCATGGCGGCGTCCTCCGTCTCGTACGAAGCTGGATACGACGGTGCGTGACGGTGAACGAGTCCGATGGCGTGCATGCGCCGGACGTCGCCGACATGCCGAGCACGGTGCTTCCCTCCCTTCGAGGAGTACCCCCATCTCGCTCCCGGCGCATGTGGAGCGGGAAAGGAGCAGGCCAGGCGCACGTGGGAGACGCCACGAGAGGGCAGACGCGCGGTGGCGATCCCGCCGGCAGGCACCAGGCGGGACGCCTCGACGCCCGACGAGCCGGCGGCGATCGTCGACCGACCGGGCGGGATCCGCACGGGATCTCACGCGTGGTAGAGCACCCGCACGACCATCGTGTCGGCGGAGAGGCCGTCCAGGCAGGCGTTGAACATCCGGTCGTAGTCGAGGCCGCCGCCCTGCGCCCACCACCCGTCGGGGGTGAGCAGGGCGGCGGTGGGCAGCAGGGCGGCCACGTGGCGGGTCACGTACGTGTCCAGGTCCTCGTCGAAGTGGAAGGCGGGGTCGGAGGTGTACCGCTCCTCCAGGGCGGGGTCGGCCGCGATCGACCTGATCAGAGGCTGTTCACGGAAGGCGGCCACGGCCGCTTCCCGGGCCCGCTCGGGATGCGGGGCCGCGGTCCCGCTCGACGAAGCGGTGGCGCCTCCTGTGGTGGTCCGCGCCCGGTACGGGAGCACAGTGCGCGGCCCAGTGTGACGGGCCACGCCCCGCGGGCGGCACGGAGTCCTGCCCGCGGAGATCTGGACGCGTGCGCGACCCGGGGGCGGCGACGCGCCCTCTGCCCGGCGCCTCGCCGCCCCTGGGGACGGCCGGCCCGGGTCCGACGGGCCGGCCTTCGGGGGCTGCCGGGTGCCGGCAGCGCGTCAGCGAGTTGTGCTGACGCGGTGGATCGAGTCCAGGGACTGTGCGCCGGCCGCCGCCTTGTCGACGACGTACGCGGTGCCGTGGACGACGATGACGTGGTCGGTGTTCGCGCCCGTGGCCAGGTCGGCGACCACGGCGCCCCCGACCGGGTCCACCACGCTCGTGGTGCCGGCGTCCTTGTTGGCCACGAAGACGCGGCCGGTCCGGGCGTCGGTCGCCACGGCGAGGCTCCCGGCGCCTGTCTTGATCTCGTTCGTGACCGTGCCGGCGGCCAGGTTGACGACGGAGACCGAACCGGCGGCCTGGTTCGCGACGTAGGCGGTACGGCCGTCCGCGGACAGCGCCACGTCGATGGCGCCCTGTCCGGCGGGGAGCAGCCGGGCCTGGTCGGAGCCGGGGCGCACCTCGATCAGGCGGCTCTTGGCCAGGTCGGCCGCGTAGACGTTGCCGGTGAACGGGTCGACGGCCAGGCCGGCGGGCCAGGCGCCCTCGACGGTGACCCGCTTGCGCTCGCGGTGGGTGCGCAGGTCGAAGGCGACGATGCTGCCCTCCTCCAGGGCGCTGCACCAGACCAGGCCGCGCGCCACGTCGACGGCGACGTCGCGCGGGTGCTGCACGCCGGGCAGCTTGTCCAGGTGGCGTCCGGTGCGCTGGCAGTACACGGCGAGGGCGTTGTCGAGGGTGGCCGTGACCCAGACGGTGTCGTGCACGTCGTCGACGGCCAGGCCGTAGACGGCCTCCACGGCGCCGGTGGCGGGGTCGCTGAGCGGCGGCTCGTAGCCGGTCAGCAGCTTCAGCGTCCGCGGGTCCACCTTCAGGAGCCGGGAGTGGGTGACGGGCGGGAAGCCGATGGAACTGGTCACCCACAGCACGTCGTTGCGGGCCGAGTGGGCCACCTGGTAGAGGCCTTGGGCGAGTTCGGCGGACGTCACCGCGTAGTTCGCCTCCTTCGCGTGGGCCCGGTCCGGGCTGGCGGCTGCCGCCGTTCCGGCCGCGCCGAGGGCACCGCCTGCGGCGAGCGCCGCGCCGAGCACGGTGCGTCGGCCGATCGGGTTGGGGGTGGCGGACATGGTGTCTCCTCCAGGGTCGGGATCACGGGGTGGGTCGGACGAGGGCGGGGCGGGGGGGGGCGCCCCCGCCCGCCTGCGGGGCGTCGAGCGCGCGCAGGCAGTCTTCGTGCGGGGCGGGGCCGAACTCGGTGCTCCAGCCGGCCGGAACGGGCATCCAGCGCGGCCACAGCGACCGGTGGCCCGTGGCGTCGACGAGGACCAGGTGGCTGGGGTCGGCCGGTCCGGCGGGGTCGAAGGGGTGGGTCATCCGTCGAGTTCCTTCAGCCGGGCCGCGAGGGTGGCGGCGATCTCGTCGAGGGGTCCTGGCCGGGTCATCTCCGGGTGCAGGCAGTCCAGTCGGTGCTCGTCGACCGTGCCGGTGAGGTAGGGCGTCCACGCCTGCGGGGTCAGCCAGTCCTCGGTCCGGGGGGCGGCGGCGGTGAAGAACAGCAGGTCGCCGTCGAACGTGCGGTGGCGCTGGGTGCGCATCAGCCGGGCGTTGTTGGTGACGATGCCGACGACGGCGTCCAGGACCCGTTCCGGCAACGCCGCGAGCGCGCTGCCCTCCCGGCGCAGCACCGCCATGACCTCGTCGCGGGTGAGTCCGGCTCCGCCCTCGTAACCGGCCATGCGCAGCAGGGCGTTGAGCGCGTCGGCCTCGGTGGGACCGGCGAGATCGCGCCACTGGTCGGCGGGGTAGGCGTCCATCAGGGCGAGCAGTTGCACGGTCTCGCCGGCCTGCTGGAGGTGGACGGCGACCGTGTGGGCGATGACGCCTCCGACCGACCAGCCCAGCAGACGATACGGTCCGTGCGGCTGCACGGAGCGCATCCGGTCGGCGTAGTCGGCGGCCATCTCGTCCATGGTGGCGGGCAGTTGCTCGTCCTCCCGCAGTCCGCGGGCCTGCAGCCCGTGAAGGGGCTGGTCTGGGCCGAGCCGGGAGAGCAGGCCCGAGTAGCACCAGCTGATGCCGCCGGCGGGGTGGAACACGAACAGGGGGGTGCGTCCGCCCGAGGCGCGCAGCGGCAGCAGGACGTCCAGCGCGGTGTCCTCCTGGCCGGCGCCGGTGAGCCGGTCGGCGAGCGCGGCCGGGGTGGGGGCCCGGAAGAGGGCGCCGAGCGGGGTGCGCGTGCCGAGCGTGTCGCGGATGCGGGCCATCAGGCGGGCGGCGAGCAGGGAGGTGCCGCCCAGGTCGAAGAACCCGTCGTCCACGCCGACCCGGTCCAGGCCGAGCACTTCCGCGAAGAGCCGGGTCAGTGTCTCCTCGGTGGGCGTGCGCGGGGCGCGTCCCTCGGTGCGGGCGACGGTGGCGGGGGCCGGGAGTGCCGCACGGTCCAGCTTGCCGTTGGGGCTGAGCGGAAAGTCGTCGAGGGCGACGAACGCGGAGGGGACCATGTAGTCGGGCAGGACCGCGGCGAGGCGGGCGCGCAGGTCGTCGGGGGCGGGGGCGCCGCCGGTGACGTAGGCGACGAGCCGCTGGTCGCCCGGGCGGTCCTCGCGCAGGACGACCGCGGCGCCTGAGACGCCCTCGATCGCGGTCAGCCGGGCCTCGATCTCGCCGGGTTCGAGGCGCTGTCCGCGCAGCTTCACCTGGTGGTCGGTCCGCCCCAGGTACTCGACCTCCCCGTCGGCGCTCCAGCGGGCCAGGTCACCGGTGCGGTACATGCGCGAGCCGTCCGGGCCGTAGGGGTCGGCGACGAAGCGGGTGGCGGTCAGCGCGGGGCGGCCAAGATAGCCGTCGGCGAGCTGGACGCCCGCGAGGTACAGCTCGCCCGCGACGCCGGGCGGGCACGGCTGTAGGGCGGCGTCGAGGACGTACAGGCGCGTGTTCCACACCGGCCGCCCGATCGGGACGGCGCCGGTGTCCTCGGGCCGGCAGGTGTGGTGACTGACGTCGACCGCGGCCTCGGTGGGGCCGTAGAGGTTGTGCAGCGGGACCGCGGGGAGCAGGCGGTGGAACTGGTGCGCGGTCTCGCGGGGCAGGGCCTCGCCGCTGCAGAAGACGTGCCGCAGGCCGGTGCATCGGGCCGCCTCGGGTTCGGTGAGGAACACCTGGAGCATGGAGGGCACGAAGTGGCAGACGGTCACGGCCTGTTCGCCGATGAGCCGGGCCAGGTAGGACGGGTCCTTGTGCCCCTCGGGGTCGGCGAGCACGAGCGTGGCGCCCACGCGGAAGGCCCAGAAGAACTCCCACACGGAGACGTCGAATCCGGACGGCGTCTTCTGCAGGACGCGGTCGCCCGGCGCCAGCGGGTAGGCGTGCTGCATCCAGCGCAGCCGGTTGTCGATCGCCGAGTGCGGGACGACGACCCCCTTGGGCCGGCCGGTGGAGCCGGAGGTGTAGATGACGTAGGCGGGGTCGCTCGGGGTGAGGGCCCGGGGCGGGTCGTACGACGGCTCGCGCGCGAGGTCGCCGCGGTCCAGGAGGACGAGGCGGCGGCCGGTCGCGGGCAGCCGCTCGGCGGTGGCGGAGTCGGTGACGACGCAGACGGGGTCGGCGTCGCCGAGGACGTGGGCGAGGCGGTCGGCCGGATAGCCAGGGTCCAGCGGCAGATAGGCGCCGCCCGCCTTGAGGACGGCGAGCAGGGCGACGATCAGCTCGACCGAACGGGGCAGGGCGACACCGACGATCGTGCCGGGGGACACCCCTGTGGCCGCCAGGTGGTGGGCCAGCCGGTTGGCCCGGACGGTGAGTTCCGCGTACGTCAGCGTCCGGGTCCCGTGGACGAGGGCGGGCGCGTCGGGGGTGCGCCGGGCCTGGCTCTCGACGGGGCCGATCAGCGTGGTGGCCGGGACGTCCTGGTCGCTGGCGTTGAACTCGGTCAGCACCTGGCGCCGTTCCGCGTCGGTGGCGATGCCGAGCCCGGCCAGGGGCGCGGTGGGACGGTGGGCGGCGAGCCGGGCGAGCAGGGCGAGGAAGCGCTCCTGGTGGGCGGCGAGCTCGTCGCGGGTGCACAGGGCGGGATTGGCGTCGTGGTCGATGCGCAGGCCGCGCCCGTCGGCCCGGTCGTAGACGTTGACGGTGAGGTCGTCGACCGGGCCCGCGGACAGGTTGTGCGGCACGACGGGGGCGCCGGCGAAGGTGACGCCGTAGTCGAACGGCATGACGTTGACCAGCGGGCCGACCAGCGCGCGGCCCTCGCCGAGCAGGCCCAGGTCGCGTCGGATGTCTTCGAAGCGGTAGCGCTGGTGGCGGCGGGCGACGCGCATCCCGAGGACGACCTGGCGGGTCAGCGCGGCGAGCGTGGTGGCCGGATGGACCTCGAGGCGCAGCGGCAGGACGTTCATCACCATGCCGGGCACCCGCAGCGCCACCGAGCCCATGCGGCCCATCAGCGGCAGTCCCAGCACGACGTCCGAGCGCCCGGTCACCCTGGCGACGTACAGCGCTTGGGCGACCACGATCAACTCGGCCCAGGTGGCGCGCAGTTCGCCGGCCAGGGTGCGCAGCGGCGCGGTCACCCCTTCCG
The DNA here is from genome assembly GCF_042880855.1 of Streptomyces sp. NPDC058291. Taxonomy (NCBI): domain Bacteria; kingdom Bacillati; phylum Actinomycetota; class Actinomycetes; order Kitasatosporales; family Streptomycetaceae; genus Streptomyces; species Streptomyces sp. NPDC058291. The sequence goes on along the minus strand of NZ_JBHVYK010000046.1, from coordinate 7,300 downwards.
GGACGTGGGCGGTGGCGCGCAGGAAGGTGCGGGACGGCAGCGCGGTGCGGCCGAACGGTGCGGGCGCCTCGGGCCGGTCGGCGAGGACTTCGCTCCAGTGGGCGCGGTCGAGGTCGTACTGCTCGCCGGCGCGGTAGGCGAGGTCGTCGGCCACCAGGTCGCCGAGCCGTCCGAAGGGGTTGTCGCCGGGCGGCCGGCCGGCCGCGAGCGCCGTGTAGGTCTCGGCGGTGCGGCGGGCGGTCATCGAGTAGCCGAATCCGTCCAGCGCGATGTGGTGGACGCGCTGGTACCACAGCCAGCGTTCGTCGCCGACCCGCAGCAACGCGTGCCGGAACAGCGGTCCGGCGGCGAGGTCGAAGGGCCGCGTGAGGTCCTCGTCCATCCAGGCGCGGGCGGCGGCGTCCGGATCGGGTGCGCAGCGCAGATCCGCCCGGTGCAGCGGGAACCCGTCGCCCGGCTCCGGTACGGGCAGGAGGAACTGCCGTGGTCCGTCCGGGCCTTCGGCGATGCGCACGCACAGCGCCTCGGCCTCTGCGGCGGTGCGGTGCAGGGCCTGCTCGAACAGCTCGGGCCGCAGGGCGCCGTGGATCTCCAGGTACTCGGCGGTGTTGAGGGCGGGGCTGTCGGGGTCGAGGGCCTGCGCGTACCACATGCCCGTCTGGGCGGCGGTCAGCGGCAGCCCCCGCTCGGGCGCCTCGGTCATTCCCCGGCTCCCAGCAGGGGGGCCCACGCCTCGATCGCGGTCCGTTCGGCGAGGTCGACGAAGGAGACGTCGGCCCCGTGCTCGCGCCGCCACCGCTCGACGAGGCTCATCAGCCGGACCGAGTCGAGGCCGTAGTCGACCAGGTTCTCGTCGAGGGGGATGTCCGAGGGGTCCTCCCCCAGCACGTCCGCGACGTCCTCGCGCATGCGCTGCATGGTCAGGGTCATGGCCGCAACTCCTGGAGGACGGTGTCGCACGTGGTGACGGACGCGCAGGAGCGGGCGGCCCAGCGCAGGGCCTCGAGGTGTTCGCCGGGACCGAAGTCGGCGACGGCGTCGGCGACGACGAAGGCCTGGACGTCCCGCATCCAGGCGTCGCAGGCCGTCATGTTCACCCCGAGGTGGGCGTAGACGCCGGTGATGATCAGCTGGTCGCGGCCGTGCTCGGCGAGGAGGGCGGCCAGATCGGTGCGGACGAACGCGCTGTACTTCCACTTGGTCAGGACGGTGTCGCCGTCCTCGGGGGCGACGGCGGCGGGGATGGCCTGCGCGTGCGCGTCGTCGGGCAGGCCGGGGCCCCAGAAGTCGCTTTGCAGTCCGCGTTGTCGCGGGCTCTGGCCGCCCGGCTGCGCGGAGTAGACGACGGGCACGCCGAGGCGACGGGCCCGGTCCGCCAGCCGGGCGGTACGGGCGAGGACTTCGACGAGCGGCGAGGCGCCCTGCGTGAACGCGGACAGGAAGTGGTTTTGCAGGTCGTGGACGAGCAGGACGGCCCGGGCCGGGTCCACGCGCCAGTCCACCCGGTTGGCGGGCAGGTCGGAGCCGGTCGGCATGGGGTACGCGGGGATGGAAGGGAGTCCCATGTGAGGTCGCCTAATCGTGGGAGGCCGGTGCGGGGGCGGTGGCGGTGGCGCGCAGGTCCTTCTTGCTGACCTTGCCGACCCCGGTGTGCGGGAACGCGTCGACGAACTCGACCCGGTCGGGCACCTTGTAGGAGGCCAGCCCGCGCTCCCGTACGAACCGCCGGAGCGCGGCCGGGCGCAGTTCGCCGCCCTGACGCAGGATGACGTAGGCGCAGCTGCGTTCGCCGAGGTAGTCATCGGGGATGGCGACGACGGACACGTCGTGCACCGCGGGGTGGCCGAGGATGACGTTCTCGACCTCCTCGGGTGCGATCTTCTCGCCGCCTCGGTTGATCTGGTCCTTGCTGCGGCCCTCGACGACGAGGTGGCCGGTGGTGGTCAGCCGCACGAGGTCGCCGGTGCGGTAGAAGCCGTCGTCGGTGAAGGAGCGGGCGTCGTGCTCGGGCGCGCGCCAGTAGCCGCGGATCGTGTAGGGGCCGCGGGTGAGCAGGTGTCCGGTCTCCCCCGGCGGGACGTCCCGGTCCGTGTCGTCGACGACGCGGATCTCGTCGTCGGGTGAGACGGGCCGGCCCTGGGTGGTGACGACGGTCTCCTCGTCGTCGTCGAGCCGGGTGTAGTTCACCAGTCCCTCGGCCATCCCGAAGACCTGCTGCAGTGTGCAGCCCAGGGCGGGCCGGACGCGGCGCGCGGCCTCCTCGCTGAACTTGGCGCCGCCGACGAGCAGGACGTCGAGGCTGGCGAGGTCGTGGCGGGCGCCGGCCGCGGCCTCGGTCCACGCCAGGGCGAGCGGCGGGACGAGCCCGGTGTGGGTGACGCCCTCGCGCTGGATGAGGGGGAAGGCGGTGTCCGGGTCGGGCCGCGGGCACAGCACGACCCGGCCGCCCGCGGCCAGCGCGCCCAGCGAACCGGGCGAGCTCAGCGGGAAGTTGTGCGCGGCGGGCAGCGCGACGAGGTACACGCTGTTCTCGTCGACCGCGCAGATCTCGTTGGAGGCGCGCACCGAGTACAGGTAGTCGTCGTGGGTGCGCGGGATCAGCTTCGGCACGCCGGTGCTGCCGCCGGACAGCTGCAGGAAGGCGACGTCGCCCGCGTCGGGTCCGTCGTGCGGGACGGGGTCGCGGGGCAGGTCGGCGTACGGGGTGTGCCCCGCCGCGTCTCCCACGACGAACACGTGCCGCAGGAAGGGGGACCTCGCCCGGACGCGGGTGGCCAGATCCCGGTAGTCGTAGCCCTCGTGCACGTCGGCGACGACGTAGGCGACCGCCTCGGCGATCGCGCAGAAGTGGGCGATCTCCGTGTCGCGGTGGGCGGGCAGGGCGAAGACGGGCAGGGCGCCGATGCGGAACAGGGCGAAGACGGTCTCGAAGAACTCGGCGATGTTGGGCAGTTGGACGACGACCCGGTCGCCCCGGCCGACGCCGGCGGCCAGGAGGCCGGCGGCCAGCCGGTCGGCGCGGCCGTCGAGTTCGGCGTAGGTCCAGCGGCGTCCGTCGCCGGCCGGGTCGACGACTGCGGTCCGGTGCGGGTGGCGGCCGGCCCGTTCGCGCAGCATCTGCCCGAACGTCTGGCCGCGCCAGTGCCCGGCGGCCCGGTAGCGCTCGGCGAACTCGGGCGGCCAGGTGGGCGCGTCGGCCCTCACAGTCCGGCCCCCACGGCGTCCAGGAAGGTGCGGAACTTCGCTCCGGTCTCGGCGGTCTCCGCGGCGGGGTCGGAGGAGGCGACGACGCCCGCGCCGGCGAACAGACGCAGCCCACGCTCGGAGGCCTCGGCGCAGCGGATGGTCACCACCCACTCGCCGTCGCCCTCGGCGTCGCCCCAGCCGACGATGCCGGTGTACAACCCGCGGTCGAAGGGCTCCAGTTCGCCGATGACGCGGCGGGCGTGCGCGGTCGGGGCGCCGCACACGGCGGGCGTGGGGTGCACGGCGCAGGCCAGTTCCAGGGCGGAGACGGACGGGTCGGCCAGGGTGCCCGTGATGGTGGTCGACAGGTGCCACATGGTGGCGGTCTTCGCCAGCGAGGGCCGTTCGGGAACGTGGATCTCGGTGCAGTACGGGGCGAGCGCGGTCCGCATGGCGTCCACGACGACGGCATGCTCGTGCAGGTCCTTGACGGATTCCAGCAGCGCGGCGGCGCGACGTACGTCCTCGGCGAGGTCGTCGCTGCGCGGCGTGGAGCCGGCCAGTGGGTTGGCCACCAGGGCGGCGCCGCGGCGGGAGACGAGGAGTTCGGGGCTGGCGCCCAACAGGGTGCCGCCGGCGGGGGTGGGCACCGCGAAGGTGTAGCCGCCGAGGTCGCGGCGGGCCAGGCGTTGCAGCATCGCGCAGACGTCGGGGGCCTGACCGCAGGTGAGGTCGAGGGCTCGCGCGAGGACGACCTTGTCGAACTCTGCGGCCCGCATCCGTTGCACCGCGGCCGCGACGGCGGCGCCGTAGCGTTCGGGCTCGGGGACGGGGCGGACGGTCCAGGCGAGGGGCTCGGGCCGGGGCGCGGGAAAGGCGATCAGCGGGTCCGCGGCGAGGGCGGGGGCCCGGTGCAGCACGGTCGGCACGACCAGTGCCGCGGGCGCCGAGTCGTCGAACGGTATGGCCCCGATCGCCACGGGGGCCGGCTCTCCGGCCAGGCGCGCGGCGGTCAGCGCCTCCTGCACCCGGTCGCTCAGGGGCCGTTCGTCGTGGGCGACCTGGCAGCGTGTGCCGTAGGCGAGCAGGGTGCGGGTCGGTGAGGCGAAGAAGCGGTGCGCGCCGGGTCGGTAGGCGTCGAGAAGGGCTGTCGCCGTGCCGACGGCGCCGACTTCGGTCTCACCCCTGGCGAGAGTCTCGTGGACCGTGGTCACGTTGGTTCTCCGGGTTCTCCGGTACCGCGGGTACCGGGGGCGAAGGTGTCGGTCAGGGCGGGGGCCGGGCTCGGCCCCGGTGCGCCGAAGCAGGGCACGGGCGCGTCCCGTCGGCGCACGCGAGTGGGGCGCCGGTACGGCTGACGGGGCGTCGGGAACCTCGCCGCAGTGCCTCGGCGGGAACAGTAGTGGCGATGTGTGCCGCCGGGCTCGCCCGCTGACAGGGCCTGACATACGGCAGCAAGACGGGGCAATGACGCCAAGAAATGGCAAAGAGGGCAACCGGCCGGCCGTGCCGGAGGTCGCCGGGCGCACGTAGGCGCGCCGCCACGACGGACCGCGGGCGCGGTGAACGGCGCGGGCCGTTCACCGCGCCGGGGTCCGGGCGGACGAACCCGGCCCGACGGCGGGGGTGGCGTCGGGCCGGGCGATCAGTGGGCGGCTGGGCCGCCGTTCGACGCGTCGGCGCGGGCCTGCTCGTCGATGCGCCGCTTGGCGTCCCGCCAGTCGATCGGGAGCTGCTCGACCGGCACCTCCCAGAAGGTGAACGTCGAACCGCGCATGGTGGAGCGCACGTCGCGCACGACGGTCTTGTGCGGGTCGGCCCGGGCGTACGCGTAGAGGGCCTCCTTGCTCTCCCACGCGGACAGGGTGAAGAAGACCCCCGCGAACAGCTGGGCCTCCAGGGACGCGCCGAGCGCACCGGGCGCCTTGCGGACCTGGCCCCAGGCGGTGAGGGACTTCAGGAAGAAGCGGGGGACGTGCTTGAGGGACCGCACTTCGAGCCGGGAGGCCATGACGAAGGCGCTGGTGTCGGGCCGGGCCGGATTCGGCTTGACCCAGGGAAGGGTGGGCACAGTAGCCTCGCATCCACGGTTGGCGAGTGGCACTATCTATATTAGACAGTGGTGCTACCCAATTGCCAGGGGAAGAGCGGGAAGCTGATGAGAATCTCCGAACTCAGCCGTCGCAGCGGAGTGTCCAACGCGACGATCAAGTACTACTTGCGCGAGGGCCTGCTGTCGCCCGGCCGCGCCACCGCCGCCACGCAGGCGGAGTACGACGACACGCATCTGCGGCGGCTGCGGCTGATCCGCGCCCTGATCGGGGTGCGCGGCCTGTCCGTCGCCGCCGCCAAGCAGGTCCTGGACACCGTCTCCGAGCATCAGACCGACACCCATCACGTGCTCGGCCTGGTCATCGGCATACCGACGGGCAACGGCACGTCCGAGGCGTCGCGGGAGGACGACGGGGCCGACCGCGGGGGGCGGCGCAGCGAGGCGGAGGCGCTGCTCGCCGCGATGGACTGGTCGGTCTCCCCGTACAACCCGGCCCGGCACGTCATCGACGAGACCTTGGAGGCGCTTCGCTCGCTGGGCCTGGACCACGACTGGCGCTTCCTGTTGCCCTACGCCGAACTGGCCGGGCAGGCCGCCCGCCTGGATCTGGACGAACTCGACTCCCTGAAGGACCCGCTGGAGATGGCCGAGCGCGCGGTCCTGCTGACGTTCGTCCTCGAACCGGCCCTGATGGCGCTGCGCCGGCTCGCGCAGGAGGCCGAGTCGATGGTGCGGCACGGCGAGGCCGCACCGCCCGTCCCCCACCCCTCCCCCGCCCCCGACCGCGACCGCGACCGCGTTCTCGACCCCTCCGTCGGCCCCGCCCGCGTTCTCGACCCCGTCCTCGACCCCTCCGTCGGCCCCGGAAGAGATCGACGGAAATTCGGCGAGCCCGAACGACGGGCATGAGTGAGGGCTACTCACGTGGCCCGGCGGGTCCGGGGCCGTTCCCGGGCGACGCCTGTGGCCGCCATACCCAAAGGTGAGTGACCACGACTCAGGCACCGTCCTTCCGCCGCATGGTCTTCTCTAGTCCGGAATTCCGTCGGGATTCCGAGGAATTCCGTAGGGCGCGGCAGAGCACGGCACGCTCCCTACGGCGACCGCAGACGGGAAGGCGAGGGAATGCGATTCCATATTCTGGGCCCGCCCGAGTTGTACGACGACGTCCGCGACCGCAGCGTGCCGCTCAACGCGCCCAAACAGCGGCTGTTGTTCGGGGCGCTGGTGGCCCGGCCCCACGCCCCGGTCTCCCGGGACGGGCTGATCCGGGAACTGTGGGGATCGGCGCCGCCGCGCATGGCCGGCAAAAGCCTCACCGCCCACGTCTCGGTGCTGCGCAGATCCCTGCTGCAACTGGAGCCGGAAGGCGCCCGCTTCCCGCGTCTGGTCGCCCGCGAGGCGGGCTACGTCCTGCGGGCCGACGTGGTGGAGACCGACGCCGGGCGCTTCCGCCAGGCCCTGGCACAGGCTCGCCGCACGACGGCCGAGGACCCCGAGGGCACCTACGCCTCACTGCGGCGAAGCCTCGCCCTGTGGCGCGGGAGCGTGCTGGGGGCCGGGGTCCGCGGCCCGGTCACCACGCGACTGGCGGCCGCCCTGGAGCGGGAACGCCAGGACGCGCTGGAGATCTACTTCGACTGCGCGCTGCGCACCCGCCGGCATCACGCCGTCGTCGCCGAGCTGGAGGAGGCCACCGCCGCCCACCCGCTGCGCGAGCGCTTCCACGACCAGCTGATGCTGGCCCTGTGCCGTTGCGGACGCGGCCCGGAGGCCATCGGCGTCTACCAGCGCGCCCGGCGCCGGCTGACCGCCGTCACCACCCGTACGCCCCTGCTGACGGCCCGTCTGGAGCAGATCAGCGTGTGCTCCCCCGTGCTCACCGATCCCTGCGCCGAGGCGCCCGCGCCCGGCCCGTGGACACCTGCGGGAAGCGGCGTCGAGGCGGCGGCCGAGGAGCCGTCGGCCCGCTCGGTGATGGGCTATCTCACCGAGCTCCTCAGCGGGCGCACGCTCACCTCCTGACACGGCACGCCGCCTCCCGCGCACGACAGCGCGCCC
>NZ_JBHVYK010000045.1:56040-61306 GCF_042880855.1 Streptomyces sp. NPDC058291 | reverse complement strand
GTCTCCGGTACGCCGGGCCCGGCCGTCTCCGGTACGCCGGGCCCGGCCGTCTCCGACCCGGCGGTCTCCGACCCGGCCGTCTCCGACCCGGCGGTCTCCGACCCGGCCGTCGCCGACCCGGCGGTCTCCGACCCGGCGGTCTCCGACCCGGCGGTCTCCGACCCGGCCGTCGCCGACCCGGCCGTCTCCGACCCGGCCGTCGCCGACCCGGCCGTCTCCGACCCGGCGGTCTCCGACCTCGCCGGCTCAGCCGTTCCCGGCTCAGCCGCCCTCGACGCCGAAGCGGGCGAGGACGCGGGCGACGACGCGGCCGTCGTCTCCACCCTCCTGCGTCTGATCTTCCCCTACCTCCAGCGGCGGGGCCGCGTGGCGGAGATGGAGGTGCTCGGGCGGACCGCGCTGCGGGTGGCGCGGCGGCTCGGGGACGCGGTCGCCGAGGCGTACGCGCTGGGCGATCTCGCCGGCCTGCACTTCCTGACCGGCCGCCAGAGCGACGCCCTCGACCTCAACGGCCAGGCCCTGGCCATCTGGCGGCGGCTGGGGCGGCTGTCCTGGATCCGGCGCTGTCTCAGCAACCGGGGGCTGCTGCTGGAGGCCCTCGGGCGGTACGAGGAGTCCGGGGCGGCGCTGCGCCAGAGCCTGGAGTTCTCCCGGCGGCTGGGCGATCCGCACGGCGAGGCCGTCACCCACAGCCATCTGGGCAACCTGTACGAGCACACCGATCCCCGCGCCGCGATCGAGCAGCACCGGCGGTCCCTGGCCATCGGGGTCGACACCGGGGCGGTCATCGTGCAGCACTCGGCGCACTGCAACATCGGCTACGCCCACCTCACGCTGGGGGAGCCGGCCGCCGCGCTGGCGCACTTCGAGGAGAGCCTGCGCATACTCGGCGGTCACGGCGACTGGCACGGCGAGTCCCAGACCCGGCTGGGGCTCGTGCGCGCCCTGCGGCCGCTGGGCCGTGTCGAACGCGCGCTGGGGGAGTGCACCGAACTGCTGCGTCGCGCCGAGGCCCGCGCCGACCGCTACACGGCCGGTCTCGTCCGCCACCAGCACGGTCTGCTGCTGCGCGAGCAGGGGCACGGGGAGCGGGCGTACGAGGAGTGGCGTCGGGCGCTCGACGCGCTGGACGGGACGGACGAGAAGACGGTCACGGGGGAGCTCAGGGAGCTGCTCGCGGGCCGGGTCTGACTACTTCGCGTCGGCATAGCACTCCACCACCGCCGCGGTGAACGGGAACCGCACGGGCGTCTCCCCGAACGTCAGTCGTCCGGCCAGGTCGGACGCCTCGCGGATCGCGGCGACGACGCTCTCGGCCTCCTCCTCGGGACAGTGCACGATCACCTCGTCGTGCTGGAAGAAGACCAGTTCGGCCGCCATCCCCGCACAGGCCTGCCGCAACGCGGCGAGCAACAGCAGCGCCCAGTCGGCGGCGCTGCCCTGGACGACGAAGTTGCGGGCGAAGCGCCCCCGCGCGCGGGCGTCGGTCGAGGCGTATCCCGGCGCCCACTCCTGCCCTTCACCCTCCCGGTCTCCTCGCGGCCGCCTCTGCGCGCGTCCCGCCCCGGCGGCGTCGGCGTCGTCCTCGGGGAGCGGGATGCCGGCCTCCTCCGGCCCCGCGTCGGCGGATCCCGCCGCCGGCGGGCAGGTCCGGCCCAGCCAGGTCCGCACCAGCCGGCCCTCCTCCCCGGCCCTGGCCGCCTCGTCGACGTAGGCCACCGCGCGCGGGAAACGACGGCGCAGCGCGGCGAGGTTCTTCAGACCGTCCCCCGAGGTCTGGCCGTAGACCGCGCCGAGGACGGCGAGTTTGGCCTGGCCGCGGTCGCCGGAGAAGGCGCGGTCGGAGACGGACTGGTAGAGGTCGCTCTCCCGGCCCGCGACCTCCATCAGCCCGGGGTCGCGGGAGATCGCCGCCAGCACGCGGGGCTCCATCTGGTCGGCGTCGGCGACGACGAGCCGCCAGCCGGGGTCGGCGACCACCGCGCGGCGGATGACCTTGGGGATCTGCAGCGCGCCCCCGCCGTTGGTCACCCAGCGGCCGGTGACCGTCCCGTGCGCGATGAACTCCGGCCGGAACCGCCCGTCCCGCACCCAGTCCTGCAGCCACGACCAGCCGTGGGCGACCCAGATGCGGTAGAGCTTCTTGTACTCGATGAGCGGCTTCACGGCCGGGTGGTCCACGGACTCGAGCTCCCAGCGCCGGGTCGACCGGACCCTGATCCCGGCCTGCGCGAAGGCCTTGACGACGTCGGCGGGCAGGTCGGGGCGGACCCGGCGGCCGAAGGCGGCCGACACCTCGTCGGCCAGCTCGGCCAGCCGGCGGGGCTCGCCGCCGCCCGCGTAGCGGTCGCCGAGCAGGTCGTGCAGGACCGCGCGGTGCACCTGCGCGCTCCAGGGCAGCCCCGCCCGGTTCATCTCGGCGGCCACCAGCATGCCCGCCGACTCGGCCGCCGTCAGCAGCCGCATCCGGGCCGGGTGTTCGGTGAGGTCGTGGCGTCGCTGCTGGTCGGCGTAGACGGCAAGGAGGTCTTCGAGCGGCAGCCGGGCGGCGGCCCGCGGCTCGAACAGCGGGGACTGCGCGCCGGGCGCGGCCGCGCGCGACGGCGGATCCGGCGGTACGGGGCCGCCGCGCAGCCGGGCCATGGCGGCGGCCGCCGAGCGGGGCTCGCCCGAGCGCCCCTCGTGGCCCAGCAGGAGGCTCTCGGCGTCCTCGACGTCGTAGCACCGCTCGACCCGTACCCCCGCGGCGAGCAGCGGAGGATACGCCTCGGCCGTGGAGCGCCAGACCCAGCGGGTGACCTCGGGCCGCTCGCGCACGGCCCGGGCCGGGTCCGCCTCCCTCAGCACCGGGCCGGCGGGCAGCCCGCCGGGGCCGAGGGGGGCGAGTTCCACGCCACCGTCCTCGGCCGGAGCGAGAGCCCACCGGTCGGCCATGCTCCGAGTGTGGCAGGGGGGTCTGACAGACGGCCCTTCTCAGCCCCGTCGCCGCGCACTGCCGCTCCCCGCCGCTCCCCGTCCTCCCCCTCCGGCTCCTACTGCTCTACTTCTGGTCCGGCTCCTGTGCCTGCTCCGGCTCCTGTGCCTGCTCCGGCTCCTGTGCCTGCTCCGGCTGCTGTGCCTGCTCCGGCTGTTGCGCCGTGACCAGCTCGGCCAGCGCCTTCGCCAGGAACTTCTCGGTCTTCGCCTTGTCGACGCCGAGGCCGCTGAGCACGCCCTCGCCGTTCTCGTGCTCCAGCAGGGCCAACAGGAGGTGCTCGGTGCCCACGTAGTTGTGGCCGAGCCGGAGGGCCTCGCGGAAGGTGAGTTCGAGGACCTTCTTGGCGTCCGTGCCGTAGGGGACCAGCTCCGGCGGCTCCTCGACGGCCGGCGGCAGCACGGCGGTCGCGGCCTCGCGGACGGCGTCCAGGGAGACGCCCTGCTCGGTGATCGCCTTCGCGGCGAGGCCCGCCGGCTCGGCCAGCAGACCGAGGACGAGGTGCGCGGGCAGCCCCTCGGCGTTGCCGGCCGCCTTGGACTCGTTGTGGGCCGCCATGACCACGTTGCGCGCGCGGGGGGTGTAGCGGCCGAAGTTCTGGCCGGCGTCCGCGTCGGCCGACTCCTTGGGCACGAACCTCTTCTGCGCGGCCTGCCGGGTGACGCCCATGCTGCGGCCGATGTCGGTCCAGGACGCGCCCGAGCGGCGGGCCTGGTCGACGAAGTGGCCGATGAGGTGGTCCGCGACGTCGCCGAGGTGGTCGGCCGCGATGACCGCGTCCTGGAGCTGCTCGAGCGGCTCGTCGTGGACCTTCTTGATGGCGTCGATGAGGTCGTCGAGACGGACGGCCGATGTGGTGGCGGGGCGTGGATGCGTCATGTGTCAACCCTAGGTTGACAGTCATAGAGTGTCAACCCGAGGTTGTCACCCAGGGGCGTTCCGTCGCACCCTCCACGGCCCCTGCCGCGTGCGAGGCTGCCGCGCTGCCCTCCCGCGCGCGAGGCTGCCGCGCTGCCCTCCCGCGCGTGGGGGCCGTCCCGTCCCCGTGACACGATCGAGCGGTGAGCAGCACCAGCAGCAGTCCGGCCGACACCGTCGAACGCGCCTTCCGGGCCGCCCTCCACGACAGCGCCGACGCCGCCCTCGACACCGGCGCGTCGCTCCTCGCCGCCGACCCCGCGACGGACGCGGAACTCACCCGCCGGGGCGGGGAGCTCGTCGCGGCGCTCTGGCGGCGGGGCTGGCAGCCCGCGGACGCGGTGCGGATCGTGCGCCGCGAGCTGGACGCCGTCCACGTGGGCCTGGTGACGGCGTTGATCCGCGCGCAGGCGCGCGACGACCGGGCCCGCGGCCGGTGCTGGGCGGACCAGCTGGCGGAGCTGCCCGCCGACCCGCCGGCGCCCGCCGACCGCTTCTCGCACGCCACCGCGGTCCTGGAGCTGTACCGCCTGCTGCTGCGCCTGCCCGCGCTCGAACCCCTCCAGGAGCGCGAGCCGCACCGGCAGTCCCGCCCGGGCTCGCACTCCCGCATGCTCACCCGGATCCGCGCCCTGCTCGCCAAGGCCGAGGCGACCGGGTTCCCCCAGGAGGCGGAGGCGCTCACCGCGAAGGCGCAGGAGCTGATGGCCCGGCACAGCGTCGACGAGGCGCTGCTCGACGCCCAGGCGCCGGGCCCGGACGCGCCCGGCGCCTGCCGGATCGGCGTCGAGCCGCCTTACGAGCAGGCCAAAGCGGTGCTGCTGGACGCGGTCGCCGGGGCCAACCACTGCCGGGCGGTGTGGAACGAGCCCTTCGCCTTCTCCACCGTGGTCGGGTTCGAGGCCGACCTGGAGGCGGTCGAGCTGCTCTACACCTCGCTGCTGGTGCAGGCGCAGTCCGCGATGGCGAAGGCCGAGGCGGCCCAGCGGGCCGGAGGACGCAAGCGGACCAAGACGTTCCGGCAGTCCTTCCTCGCCGCGTACGCGCACCGCATCGGCGCCCGCCTCGGCGAGATCGCCGCGGCTGCCGACACCGCGGTCGACGACGCTCTGCTGCCGGTCCTCGCCACGCGCGCGGTCGCGGTCACCGCGGCGGCGGACCGCATGTTCCCGCAGACGGTCTCCACGCGACTGCGCGGGGTCACCGACGAGGCGGGCTGGACCGAGGGCGCCGAGGCGGCCGACCGGGCCCGCATGCGCGCCCGCCCCCACCTGCCCTGACCCCCCGGCCGACTGCCCTGCCCCCCGGCCGTCCGTCCGGGCCGTGCGGCTCACCCGGCCGTGCGGCTCACCCGGCCGTCCGTCCGGGCCGTCC
>NZ_JBHVYK010000045.1:0-55940 GCF_042880855.1 Streptomyces sp. NPDC058291 | reverse complement strand
GCCGTGCGGCTCACCCGGCCGTCCGTCCGGGCCGTCCGGCTCACCCGGCCGTCCGTCCGGGCCGTCCGGGCCGCCCGGTCGTCTCCCCGGCGCCCGCGCCGCAGGTCAGTCGCCGGCCTGCGTGAAGGCGCTCACCGTGGCGTCCGGCACGCCCTTGCTCTTCAGCGCGACGTCGCCGTACGACCAGTCGAAGCTCGCGGTGGGCGAGGCGTCCGCCAGGCCGTACTTCGCCGTCGTCACGGCGAGGCTCTTGTCGCCGCCCTTCTCACCGCGCACGTAGGTGATCGTGAAGGAGGCGGTCCCCTGCGCGGGAAGGGTCAACGTCTGCGCCGCGGCGGCTCCGTCCTCGGCCACGGTCGCGGAGTCGCCGTCGGCCTCCAGGACCACCTTGGGGAAGCCCTTGAGCGTGCACTGCGCACCCTTGTTGGTGAGCGTGACGGTGACGTTGCCGGTGTCCCCGGCGGCGGGCGCCGCGTCGACGGGACCGACTTCCCGGCCGAGGCCGTCGGCGGCACAGGCGCCGCCGCTCGGGGCGGTCGAGCCGGCGGCCTTGCTCTCGTCGCCGCCGGAGTCGCTGTCGTCCCCGCCTCCGCAGGCGGTCAGGAGCAGGGCCGCGGCGAGGGCGGTGACGGTGATGGGAACGGCGCGCATGAGTGCTTCCTAGGGTTTCGTGACGGTGCTCGATGGATCATCACGCACGCGCGCGGCCCTTCTTCGCGCGCCCCCCGTTTCCGTGACCGCTTCGCTACCCGAGGCCCTGTGTGGGCAGCCCCGACGGCCACTGGCCGCCCTGCGCCTTGGCGAACGTCTCCTTGCCGGCCGCGCCCGACCAGGTCACCCGAAGGGACTGGGCGTCGACGGAGTCGACCATGCCGGTCGTCCGGTCGTCCTTGCCGGTGCTGCACTTGAGGCGGAGCATCCGCATGCCCGACTCCTCGCCCGCCGTGCCGCTGCACACCGCCCCGCCGGTCACGAAGAGGGCGGCCTGCTTCCCGGTGATGATCAGGGCGACGGCCTTGCCGTCCGTCGTGGCCAGCCAGCTCCCCTCCAGTTCGCCGGCGGCGGAGACCGACGCTGTGGCCGGCGCCGACGAGCCGCTCGTGCCGCCGTCCGCTGTCCCCGCCGGGGTGGCGGAGCCGTCGTCGGACCCCCCGCCGCCGCTGCACGCGGTCAGCGCGAGCGCGCCCGCCAGCGCGACGGCCACCGCCGCGGCCCGCACCGGACGGCGGGACGCGTCCCGCGAGAAGTTCGCCGAAGTCACTGCAAGCTCCCGAGCTAGGACCGAAAAAACCTGGACCTCAAGGACCGCAGCAAGCTACCAGCAAGCCACGGCAGCGGCCCGGCAGCGGCAGGGGGCAGCCGGGGGCAGCCGAGAGCGGTGAGAACCGCGGGTGACTCCCCGCGGGGCGCGCGCACCCCGGCAGCGGGTGTCCGGCGCGCGCCGGCTCGCGCAGTCCGGTCCCACTCGGGGCAGCCCGACCGTGCGGACGTTCCCGCGCGCGGGCGGCCGTCCGTCCGTCCACGCGATCGCGCTGTGCCCCCACATCGCGGGGCGAGCCCGTCGCGGCCCACGCCCGCTCGTCCCGGACGGTCACCTCGCCGTGCGTCCTGTATGCGACTCGGTATGCGACTCGGTCCGTGCCTGTCCGGTACGCGACCCTCCCGTCCACTTCGGTCAGGCGGGACGGCCCCATGCTGCGCAGCCGCGCCCCCGCCGTCCCCTCCGACCGTCTCCTTCGTATGTACGAGCGAATCCACTCCCTGCGTCCACTCGCTCCGGCCGTCCGTCCGCCCCCCGATCCGACGACGGGCCGACCCGTCGCTCCAGCACCCGGCCGCCCAGGTCTCGCCCTCCGCGCTCGAATTCCCCGTCGCACGCCACGGCGGGGTCGTCGCCGCCGGGCGTCACGTGCGGCGGGTGTCCCGGGCCGCGGGGTCGTCGGGTCCGCGGGCGGCGCCGAGTCCGGCCCGGGGGAGGCGCGCAGGGCCCGGAGCGGAGGCCGGGAGTCCGCCGGAACGGCGTTCCCCGGACCGCCGCCGCCGAGGGCCGCCGCGCGCCCGCGGTCGAACCGTTCGCCCGTCGACGGAACAGGACGGGCCTGCACAGCGTCTGTTCTCTACACGGATGGTTCGATCCGAACGAGTTTCGGGGGAGCCCAGGACGGCCCGTGAAGCGGAACGAGCCGGGTAAAGCAGGCGTCAAAGCTGTAACCACACGGGCACCGCCCGTGCACGTGCATCTGCTCATGCGAGTGCACGTGAACGGGGCTATGATCCGGGACAGTTGACAACGGCACCAATGGCCACACGAGCCAGTGCACCAGCAGGGAGCGACCTGTGGACCACCACGTTGACGGGGGGCACGACGTGCACAACGGCATGACGGCCACACAGCTGTACGGGGTTGCCTGGCAGAAGAGCCGGCACAGCAACTCGCAGGGTTCGTGCGTGGAGTTCGCCCGGCTGCCGGGAGGTGACGTGGCGGTGCGCAACTCGCGGTTTCCCGACGGTCCCGCGCTCGTCTACACGCGCGCCGAGATCGAGGCGATGCTGCTGGGCGTCAAGGACGGCGAGTTCGATCACCTCGTGGCGAGCTGACGGCGCTCGACGTCCTCGCGGCCGCCCTGCCGTCCGGCCGCAGGCGCACCGCTCCACCCGGGGTGACGCGCGTAGAAACACGGCGTGGGAACGCGCCGCGATGCGTCATTCAGCCGGTGTGCGCAGGCGGAACAGGGCCCAGACGATCTTGCCGCCCAGGCTGCCGGAGAGCGGGTGCCAGCCCCAGCCGTCCGCGAAGGAGTCGACGAGGAAGAGGCCGCGGCCCGACTCGGCGGAGAAGTCCTCGCCCTCCCGGGGCAGCGGGCTGTCGTGACTGGCGTCGCGCACCGCGCAGACGAGCCGTTCGGTCCACCGCAGCAGATGCAGGCGCACGGGCGGATGCCGTTCGTCCTGCGCGATCGGGGTGTCGTCCGGGGACAGCCCATGCCTCAGCGCGTTCGTCACCAGCTCCGAGACGACCAGGCAGACGTCGTCGAGACAGTCGCCCACGTCCCACTGGCCGAGCGTCCTCTTGGTGAACTGCCGTGCCTCGCGCACCGCTTCGAAGCGGGTCGGCAGAGCGCAGGAGGCGGCGTTGGACACGGCCGCGGGATCAAGCGGCGGAAGGCCCTGCCGTAACGGCTGGAGCATGGTCGATCCATTCGTCCCCATGCGAGGCACTCCCGGGATTCGCGGTCGTTGCGATGCAGCGGTGGCGCGGGACCATGGTTTCCGATGCGCACTGTGGATGCAAGGGCAGATGCACGTGCACGTGACCGAAATGGACCCGCCCGTACCGCTTCTTGGCCATTTTTTCCGCCAACTTCTCGTTCGTCACGGACACTTCTCTTGCTTTCTCCTCACTCTTCCCTCGCGCCGCTCTGCGCGTATCCTTTGGCTTCTTTCCATCTCTGTAATCGGACGAGTACTGCTCGAAGTGTTTTGGTGGCAGACTGCGGCCCCTAAGACGGTTGGGGAGGCTGGCGAACGTGAGCGCGGGAGAGCCCGGATCGGTGGTGCGGCGGATGCTGCTCGGCTCGCAACTACGGCGGCTGCGTGAGACACGCGGCATCACGCGCGAGGCGGCGGGATACTCGATCAGGGCGTCGGAGTCGAAGATCAGCCGGATGGAACTGGGCCGGGTGAGCTTCAAGACCCGGGACGTGGAGGACCTGCTCACGCTGTACGGCATCACGGACGACGCGGAGCGCCAGGCGCTCGTCGGACTCGCCCGTGAGGCCAACGTCGCGGGCTGGTGGCACAGTTACTCGGACGTCCTGCCCAACTGGTTCCCCACCTACGTCGGCCTGGAGGGCGCGGCCGCGCTGATCCGGGCGTACGAGGTCCAGTTCGTGCACGGCCTGCTGCAGACCGAGGCGTACGCCCACGCGGTCGTCAGCCGCGGCATGAAGGGCGCGACCGCGGCGGACGTCGACCGGCGCGTGGCGCTGCGGCTGGAGCGGCAGAAGTACCTCGTCGCGGAGAACGCGCCCGACGTGCACATCGTCCTCGACGAGGCGGCGCTGCGCCGGCCGTACGGCGGCCGCGAGGTCATGCGCGAACAGCTCCAGCACCTGATCGAGATCTCCGAACGCCCCAATGTGCGCCTGCAGGTCGTGCCGTTCAGCCTCGGCGGGCACTCCGGCGAGTCGGGCGCGTTCACGATCCTCAGCTTCCCGGAGTCCGACCTGCAGGACGTCGTCTATCTGGAACAGCTCACCAGCGCGCTCTACCTGGACAAGCGCGAGGACGTCGCCCAGTACGAGCAGGCACTGCGGGAGCTCCAGCAGGACAGTCCCGGGCCGGACGCGAGCCGGGACCTGCTGCGCGGCCTGATCCAGCTGTCGTAAGGATGCGCCCGGGTCCCTCACGGGATCCCCCGCGATTCACTCGCCGGATCCGGCGACCGGCCGAAGTCCCCGCCAACTCCCCTGCATCAGCCGTACGATGACGCGTGATCAGATCGTGATGGCGATCGATCGCAGCCGATCGCAGCAGGGGATTGAGGGATCACATGCCGCCATACTCCACCGACCTGGCTCAGCAGTACATCGACGGCACATGGCGTCCCGGCACCGGGTCGTGGGACATCATCACCTTCAACCCCTATGACGGCGAGAAGCTGGCCTCGATCACCATAGCCACGGTCGAGGAGGTCGACGAGGCCTACCGCGCCGCCGCCCGGGCCCAGAAGCAGTGGGCCGCGACCAACGCCTATGCGCGGCGCGCGGTCTTCGAGAAGGTGCTGCGCCTGGTCGAGGAGCGCGAAGCCGAGATCAGCGCCCTCCTCGTCGACGAGGCGGGCGGCACCTTCGGCAAGGCCGCCTTCGAACTCCACCTGGCCAAGGAGTTTTTGCGCGAGTCGATCCAGCTGTCGCTGCGCCCCGAGGGCCGCATCCTGCCCTCCCCGATCGACGGCAAGGAGAACCGCGTCTACCGCGAGCCGGTCGGCGTGGTCGGGGTGATCAGCCCCTTCAACGTGCCCTTCCTGCTGTCGCTGAAGTCCGTGGCACCGGCGCTCGCCCTCGGCAACGGCGTGGTGTTGAAGCCGCACCAGAACACCCCGGTCTCCGGCGGCACCGTGATCGCCAAGCTCTTCGAGGACGCCGGTCTGCCGCCGGGCCTGCTGAACGTCGTCGTGACCGACATCGCCGAGATCGGCGACGCGTTCCTGGAGCACCCGATCCCGCGGGTCATCTCCTTCACCGGCTCCGACCGGGTCGGCCGCCATGTCGCGACGGTCGCCGCCTCGCACTTCAAGCGGTCCGTCATCGAACTCGGCGGCAACAGCGCCTTCGTGGTCCTGGACGACGCCGACGTCGACTACGCGGTCGACGCGGCCGTCTTCAGCCGCTTCGTCCACCAGGGCCAGGTCTGCATGGCCGCCAACCGGATCCTGGTCGACCGGTCGCTCGCCGACGAGTTCACCGAGAAGTTCGTCGCCAAGGTGCGGACCCTGAAGGCCGGCGACCCGCGCGACCCGGGGACCGCCATCGGTCCGGTGATCAACTCCTCCCAGGCGGAGGCCCTGTCCGGGGTCGTCGAGCAGGCGCTCGGCGAGGGCGCGCAGGCGCTGCTGCACGGTACGACGGTCGGCAACCTGGTGGAGCCCTCCGTCCTGGCCGGCCTCCCCACCGACTCCGCGCTGCTGCGGCAGGAGATCTTCGGGCCCGTCGTGTTCGTCAACGCCTTCGACGGCGAGGAGGAGGCCGTGCGCCTGGTCAACGAGACGCCGTACGGGCTGAGCGGCGCCGTCCACACCGCCGACGTCGAGCGCGGTGTGGCCTTCGCCCGACAGATCGTCACCGGCATGTTCCACGTCAACGACGCCACCGTGCACGACGAGCCGATCGTGCCCTTCGGCGGCGAGAAGAACTCCGGCGTCGGCCGTCTCAACGGCGAAGCGACCCTGGAGGCCTTCACCACCACCAAGTGGATCTCGGTCCAGCACGGGCGCAGCGCGTTCCCGTTCTGAGCCGAGCGCGGGCGGGGCGGGGGGCCGTCCGCCCCTGGACGGACGGGGGGAGGGTCCGGCGACGGACGGTCGGGCGGCCAGTACCCGCGGCTGCTGCGCGAGGCGCTGACCTCGTACGACCAGAAGACCGACGTGAAGTCGGCGGCCATCGGCTTCATGCTCGACCTCCCGCGCGCGGAGGCCGCCTCACTGCTGCGGTGTGGGCGGCGGTCGGCTGGCCGCTGGTCCTGCTGGCGGCCCTCTTTCCCGCTGGCGGTGGGGAAGTTCGCCCGGATGAGCCGCTGAGGCTCCGACGCCCCGCCCTTCCGCCTCCAGGCGACCCTTCCGCCTCCAGGCGACCCTTCCGCCTCCATGTGACCCTTCCGCCTCCGAGAGCCGCGCCCACGCCCGCGCCTGCCGGTGCCGCGCCTCCGTCTCCGGGTGGCCTCCTAGTGGCTCCTAGTGGCTCCTAGTGGTGGAAACCGGTCGCCGCCCCCTTGTCCCGGGTCCCCGGCCCCGGCTGCCGCCGCAGCTCCGGCAGCAGTCGGGTCAGGTCCTCCACGAACAGGTCGGCGAGGTCCTCCGAGAAGCCGTTGCGGCACACGACCCGCAGGACGGACAGGTCCTCCCGGTTCGCCGGGAAGGTGTACGCGGGCACCAGCCAGCCGCTCTCGCGCATCCGCCGGGACACGTCGAAGACGTCGTACGACTCCACGCCGGGCGCCGTGGTGAAGGCGAACACCGGCAGTTCGTCGCCCCGGGTGAGGAGACGGAAGTCGCCGAGCGCCTCCACCTGTCCCGCCAGGCGTCCGGCCACGTCACGCGTGGTCTGCTGGACCGCCCGGTAGCCCTCACGGCCGAGCCGCAGCAGCGTGTAGTACTGCGCGACGACCTGGGCGCCCGGGCGGGAGAAGTTGAGCGCGAAGGTGGGCATGTCGCCGCCCAGGTAGTTCACGCGGAACACGAGTTCCTCCGGCAGCGCCTCCTTGTCGCGCCACAGCGCCCAGCCCACCCCGGGGTACACCAGCCCGTACTTGTGCCCCGAGGTGTTGATGGACGCCACGCGCGGGAGGCGGAAGTCCCACACCAGGTCCTCGTCCAGGAAGGGGGCGATCATCGCGCCGGACGCGCCGTCGACGTGCACCGGTACGTCCAGACCGGTGCGCGCCTGGAGGTCGTCCAGCGCCGCGCACAGCTCGGCGATCGGTTCGTAGGACCCGTCGAAGGTGGACCCGAGGATGCCGACGACCCCGATGGTGTTCTCGTCGCACAGCTCGGCCGCGAGCTGCGGGTCCAGGTGGAAGCGCTCCCCCTCCATCGGCACCAGGCGGGCCTCCACCTCCCAGAAGTTGCAGAACTTCTCCCAGCACACCTGGACGTTGATCCCCATCACGAGGTTCGGACGCGCGCCCGGGTAACGGTCGGCGTTGCGCCGCGTCCACCGCCGCTTCATCGCCATGCCGGCGAGCATGCACGCCTCGCTCGACCCGGTCGTCGAACAGCCCACGGCCGCCGACGGGTCGGGCGTGTTCCACAGGTCGGCGAGCATCGCCACGCAGCGCCGCTCCAGTTCGGCGGTGCGCGGGTACTCGTCCTTGTCGATCATGTTCTTGTCCCGGCACTCCGCCATCAGGACGCCGGCCTGCGGCTCCATCCAGGTGGTCACGAAGGTGGCCAGGTTGAGGCGGGCGTTGCCGTCCAGCATGAGTTCGTCGCGCACCAGCTGATACGCCGTCGAGGGGGGCGTGGGGCCGTCCGGCAGCCGGTGCTTGGGCGGCGCCTCGGTCATGCCGCCGATCGGATCGGCCTCGCCGTAGAAGGGGTTCACGGACAGGGGACGCTCGTCGGGCTTCTGAGGACCTTCGTGCAATGCCATGGGAGTGCCTCCTAATGGTTCGAACGGGTGTCAGCGGACCGAGGTTCCGTCCGCGCGCAACTGCATCTGCGGCCGCCCCGTCACCAGCAGCCAGGCCGGCAGCGAGGCGATGCAGAGCAGGGCGATGATGGAGGGCGAGGAGACCAGGGCGGCGGCGACGAAAAGGCTCACCCAGCCCTGCCGGGTGATGGCCAGAAGGACGCCCAGCACCCCGGTGGCCACGCCCACCGCCGGATGGACGCCCGGCACGAGCGCATGGGCGGTGAAACCCAGGGCGGACCCCACGAACACGGCCGGGAAGATCCGCCCGCCCCGGAAGCCGGAGGTCGCGGCGACGACCATCGCGGCCATTTTCACCACCGTCATCGTGGCGAACTGCCCGGCCGTCCAGCCGTCGGGGTCGGCGGAGAGCTCCGCGACCTCGTCCAGCCCCTTGAAGAGCGTCAGATGGCCGCCCAGGGCCGCCAGCAGCCCCAGCACGACCCCGCCGGCCGGGAGGATCAGCATCGGGTGCCGCAGCCGCGCGAACGCGCTGTGAAGGCTGGGAAAGGCGTAGACACCGCACATGCCCAGCACCGCCCCTGCGGACGCGACCACCATCGCCGCCAGCAGGTCGGCCCAACCGGGCCGGCCGAACGGGGGCAGGTGCATGTCGAAGCTCGGATCGGCCACCAGGGTGGTCGTCATCGCGCCGGCCGCGGCGGCGACCAACGGTGTGAAGACGCTGTCCCACAGCGGCCCCCTGGTCTGCCGGCCCGCCAGCGCCTCGGAGATCAGCAGGGCCGCCGCCACCGGCGTGCCGAACAGCGCGCCGATGGTCGCCGCCTCCGCGAGCACCACCCACCCCTCGCCCGGCGCCTGCGGCCGCAACCGGTGGCCCAGCCAGAAGACGACTGCCACGTTCACGGCGATGATCGGGTTCTCCGGGCCCAGACTGGGCCCGCCCGCCAGCATCAGCGCGGTCGCCACCAGTAGCCCGGGCAGAACCACCGGCGGCAGCACGCGAGCGTCCAGCCCCATCGTCGCAGGGTCGGGACCCGCGTGCCCCGGCGCCTTCCACACCACCAGCCCCACCAGCACCCCCGTCATGGTGAGCATGACCATCATCCAGAGCACGGAGTACCGGCCCACGCCCAGCGCGTCCGGGAGGTTCTGCCACAGCACGTGCTGGAGCTGCTCGGCCGCCCCCTCCACCCCCAGGAGCAGCAGGCTGGCCAGCACGCCGATGGCGAGGGCGGGCAGGATCGACGGCAGGAGCGTGCGTGCCGGGGGCGCCGGAGCGCTGGGCGGTTGCTGCTCGGTGTCCTGGGCCACGGGCCCACGATAAGCGGACGAAACGGACATGACATCCGGGCAGAACCGCGCTCGGCGGAACCGGCTTGCACCTCACGCGGCGTCAGGGCGCACCGTGGAGCGCGCGAAGAGAAGGGAGCGGACGAAGTGAGCTACTCCGTGGGACAGGTCGCCGGATTCGCCGGTGTCACGGTGCGCACGCTGCACCACTACGACGACATCGGCCTGCTGGTCCCCGGCGGGCGCAGCCACGCGGGCCACCGGCGCTACGACGACGCCGACCTCGACCGGCTGCAGCAGATCCTGTTCTACCGCGAGCTCGGCTTCCCGCTCGAAGACGTCGCGGCCCTGCTCGACGACCCGGCGGCCGACCCGCGCGCGCACCTGCGCCGCCAGCACGAACTGCTGACCGCCCGGATCGAGAAGCTGCAGAAGATGGCCGCGGCCGTGGAACACGCGATGGAGGCACGCAAGATGGGCATCGATCTCACGCCCGAGGAACGGTTCGAGGTCTTCGGGGACAAGGACCCCGCCCAGTACGCCGAAGAGGCGGAACAGCGCTGGGGAGGCACCGCGGCGTACGCCGAGTCGCAGCGCCGCGTCGCCCGCTACACCAAGGACGACTGGAAGCGCCTGCAGGCCGAGGTCGACGCCTGGAGCGAGCGCTACCGCGCCCTGGTGGCCGCCGGGGAGCCGCCGACCGGCGAGGCGGCCATGGACCTCGCCGAGGAACACCGCCGCCACATCGACGTTTGGTACTACGACTGCCCGTACGAGATGCACCGCTGTCTGGGTGAGATGTACGTCTCAGACGAGCGCTTCAAGGCGTTCTACGACGCCATGCACCCGGGCCTCGCCGAGCACCTCAAGGAGGCGATCATGGCGAACGCGGCCCGGCGTCCGTAGTGAACGGCCGTCCGACGGTCCTGGCCCGGGGCTACTCCCGGACCAGGACCACGGCGGTCCCGTAGGCGCACACCTCGGTGCCCACGTCGGCCGCCTCCGTGACGTCGAAGCGGAACATCAGCACGCCGTTGGCTCCCCGCGCGCGTGCCTGCTCGACCAGTCGTCCCATCGCCTGGTTGCGGGTCTCCACCAGGGTCTTGGTGAGCCCCTTGAGCTCTCCGCCGACCATCGACTTCAGGCCCGCGCCGATCTGACTGCCCAGATGCCGCGAGCGCACCGTCAGCCCGAAGACCTCGCCGATGACCTGCTGCACCCGGAACCCGGGCACGTCGTTCGTGGTGACGACCAGCACGTCCGACTGGGGGCCCTGCCCGCCGCCGTGATCCTCGATGTCCATGGCTCACAGCTTCGCCCCGGCGGGCGCACAGCGCATCCCGGAGGCGCCCGTGGAACCTGGGGCGGACGCATTGCGTTGATAGCTTTGTGCGGCCGCACCATGAACGCTGTACGTTCCCCCACCCCGTCAGGAGCCCGGAACCGTGACGACGATCGCCCTCGGACCGAGCTGGCTGGACCCCGACCGTCTCCTCGACACCTTCGGCATCTGGGGTCTGCTGCTCATCGTCTTCGCGGAGTCCGGCCTGCTGATCGGGTTCTTCCTGCCCGGTGACTCCCTGCTGTTCACCGCCGGCCTGCTGATCACCTCCAACCAGCTGGACTTCCCGCTGTGGGCCGCGATCGCGCTGATCTGCCTCGCCGCGGTCCTGGGCGACCAGGCGGGCTACATGTTCGGCAAGAAGGTCGGGCCGTCGCTCTTCAACCGGCCGGACTCCCGGCTCTTCAAACAGGAGAACGTCACCAAGGCGCACGAGTTCTTCGAGAAGTACGGCCCGAAGTCCCTGGTCCTGGCCCGTTTCGTGCCCATCGTGCGCACCTTCACGCCGATCATCGCCGGCGTCAGCGGCATGCGGTACCGCTCCTTCGTGACCTTCAACGTCATCGGCGGCGTCCTGTGGGGCGCGGGCGTCACCCTGCTGGGCTCCTGGCTCGGCAACATCGACGTGGTCAAGAAGAACATCGAAGCGATGCTCATCCTGATCGTGCTGCTCTCCGTGGTCCCGATCGCCGTCGAGTTCCTGCGGGCCCGCTCCAAGTCCAAGAAGACTGCGTCACAGGCCTCGTCGCAGGCCCCCGAGCAGCGCCGGCCGCACCAGCAGCAGCCCCCGGTCATGGATGACGCGACGACCCAGCTCCGCCGGATCGACCAGCACGACCAGCAGTACCAGTACGGCGACCCGGGGCGGCAGCACCACGGCCAGAACCAGGGCCAGAACCACGGCCAGAACTACGGTCAGCAGGGGCAGGACCAAGGCCACCAGGGCCGGCAGGACGACTACTACGGCGCGCAGCAGTACCCGCAACAGCAGCAGTACCCGCAGCAGCACCCCCAACAGCAGCAGAACCCCCGGCGGTATCCCCAGGACGACTGGCCCCAGCAGCAACCGCAGCGGCAGCAACCGCAGCCGTACCAGCAGGAACAGCCGTACGGCGCCCAGCACAACGGCGGCCACAACGGCCAGTACCCCTACGACGAGCAGGGCTACTAGAAGCGCCGGCCACGGACGCCGGGCTCAGAAACCCCGCGTCCGCTTGGCCGCCCGCCGCTTCTCCAGGGAACCGATCCGCAGGAACATCCGGGACACCTCGGATCCCAGGTTCACCCCGATGGCGATCGCCATCGCCAGCGCCGCGGCCTTGGTGATCGACACCAGCCCCGCGTCCACCTTGCTCTGCGCGATGGCCAGCAGCCCGAAGTAGGTCGCCGAACCCGGCAGCAGCGGCCCGATCGCCGCCGTCGTGTACGGCAGCGCCGAGGCGAACCGGTAGCGGGCCAGCAACTGCCCGAACAGGCCGACCACCCCGGCGGCGACGGCCGTGGAGGCGACGGGCGAGATCCCGCCGGTGTAGTGCATCGCGCCGTACACCGACCACGCGACACCGCCGTTGAGGGTCACCGCGACCACCGTGGACCGTTCCTGCTGCAACAGGACGGCGAAGGTCAGGGACAGCAGCATCGACGCCCCGATCTGCCACAGCGGCCGCTCCGTGACGCCCAGGGCCGCGTCGGGATTGAGATGCGCTCCGAGCTGCACGCCGACGTAGAGCATCACCAGCACCCCCGCCACGATGCCCACGAAGAAGTACATGACCTCCAGCAGACGCGCGGCCGCGGTGATGTAGAAGCCGGTCAGACCGTCCTGGACGCCCGCGACCAACGCCCGCCCGGGCAGCAGCGCGAACAGCCCACCCGTGATGACCGCGGACGCCTTGACGTCGACGTGGGACAGCGTCAGCGCGATGCCGATCGCCGCCGGGGGCATCGCGGCGACCAGGAACTGGTAGAACTCCGGCAGTCCACGCCCCGCGCACAGCCACGCCAGCCGGTCGCCGAGCATCGCGCCGAGCATGGCCGCGACGAACACCACCAGGTCACCGCCGACCAGCACCGAGGCCGCGCCCGCGAGCAGCCCGCTCGCCGAGGTCAGCACCCAGGTCGGGTAGGGATGCCGGTTGCGGCGCATCTCCGCGAGCCGCCGGTAGGCCTCCTCCAGCGAGAGATGGCTCTCCGGGTCGCTCAGGTCGTCCACGAGCCGGAAGACGGCCGCCAGGCGCGTGTAGTCGGTGCCCCGGCGGCGTACCGTCCGCGACGCCGTCACCGGGTCCTCCACGAGGGAGGGCTGGTACGAGATCGACAGCAGCGTGAAGGTGACGTTCGGCTCGCAGCGGTCGAGCCCGTAGGAGCGGCACACCGCGAACATCGCGGCCTCCACGTCCTCGGCGCCCTCCCCGCCCGCCAGCAGCAACTCGCCGATGCGCAACGTCAGGTCGAGCACCCTCGGGACGGCCGGACCGTCCTCCTCCGCCTTCGGCCCCGGTTCCGGAGCGGGCCGTTCGGCCACCGGCATCCGCAGCATCGTGCGCATCCGGTCCTGCCAGGGCAGGTCCTTGGTCAGACTCACCACCGGGACGCCGTCGGCCGGCGTGAACGCCACCGGCGCCTGCCGGGCGCTGTACGTGCTCGGCGGACTGAAAGCCGACCCCTCGGCCTCGTCGGCGGCCGGCTGGAGCACATCCAGCCCCGCCGGGACGGCGAACTCCGACGTGGCCTCCGGCTCGACCCCGGATCTGGCGACCGCCAGCCCCGCCGGGATCGCGAACTCGGACGTGATCTCGGGGTCGAAGGCACTCCTCGCCTCGTCCGACTGCGGTTTGCGGTCCTCCGCCTCCGACACTCAGCAACGCTCCCTGGAACGACACCTTCCGTTTGGCCTCAGTATGCGCACAGACACGCGAAAGGGCCGCACGCGCATGCGTGCAGCCCTTCACCTACCTCTGTGCAGGCGTTTCACACCGCGAAGCGCTCAGTGACCGCCCTGGTCCTTGAAGCGCTTGTAGGACCGCTCGATCTCGGCCTCGGCGTCGGTGCGGCCGACCCAGTCGGCGCCCTCGACGGACTTGCCGGGCTCCAGGTCCTTGTAGACCTCGAAGAAGTGCTGGATCTCCAGGCGGTCGAACTCCGACACGTGGTGGATGTCGCGCAGGTGCTCCACGCGCGGGTCGGTCGACGGGACGCAGAGCAGCTTGTCGTCGCCGCCGGCCTCGTCGGTCATCCGGAACATGCCGATCGCGCGGCAGCGGATGAGGCAGCCCGGGAAGGTCGGCTCGTCCAGGATGACCAGCGCGTCCAGCGGGTCGCCGTCCTCGCCGAGAGTGTTCTCGACGAAGCCGTAGTCGGTCGGGTAGGCGGTCGAGGTGAAGAGTCGACGGTCCAGGCGGATCCGACCGGTCTCGTGGTCCACCTCGTACTTGTTCCGCGAACCCTTCGGGATCTCGATCGTGACGTCGAACTCCACCGGTGGTTCCTCCATGATCAGCACATAGTTCTGGTGGTTAAGTGTCCCTCACGCAGGTGTGTGATCGCGAAAGGGGCTGGTGTTCGTGCCAGAGCTGAGGCCTTGGCGGACCGCGAGACCGCACATGGTGCGGGTCGCGAACGCCCTACGACCGCGTCTGGCACGGGCCGCAGGAATCGTACGACCCCGCCTCGCGCTCCTCACCGCGACCGCGAAGCCGCAGGTCGCGCGACTCGCGCAGGCGACGCGACCGCAACTCGCGCGGATCACGAGGACCGGTCCGAACGCCAGGTCGTGGCAGTACACCGCTGGTGCGGCGACCGCCGGGCTGGCGCTGACCGCCGTCGTGGTGACCGCCGCCGGCCCCTGGGACTCCAGCGGTCAGCGTACGGCCGAGCGGGACCGGGTCGCCGCCCTGGAACGGACGGGTGGCACAGATCACGGCCGCGCGGATGATTCGTCCGGTACGTCCGGGACGGCGGCCGGAGCGCCCCGGCCCGCGCCCAGCGCCGCCTCCGTCCTCACGGCCCTCGGCGGCGGGGGTGGGGGCGGGGGCGGGGCCGGCGACACCGTCAAGTCCGCCCCCCGGGCCCTGCCGAGCGGCACGGGCCTCACCGGCGTCCTGGGCCCCCTGCTGGGCGATCCGGCCCTGGGCGCCCGGCACACCGCCGCGGTCGTCGACGTGGCCACCGGCAAGCGCCTCTACGGCGCCGGCGCGGCCCAGGCGCTGACCCCGGCGTCCACCACGAAGATCGCCACGGCGGTCGCCGCGCTCTCCGCGATGGGCGGCGAGCACCGCTTCACCACCCGTGCCGCGCTGGAACCGGACACCAGGGAACTCGTCCTCGTCGGCGGCGGCGACCCCACGCTCACGGCCCGCGCGACCGCGGACGGCTGGGCGAGCCTGCGCACCCTCGCCGCCTCCGCCGCAGCCGCCCTGAAGAAGCGCGGACTCACCCAGGTGACGCTGTCGTACGACACGACCCTGTACGCCGGCGCGCGAATTCACCCCATCGGAGTCAACCCCAACCTCGCCCCCGTCACCGCCCTGAGCGCCGACGAGGGCCGTACCGACGACTCCGACAGCGGCCCGACGGCCCGCGTGGGCGATCCGGCGGCCGAGGCGACCGCCACGTTCGCGCGGTACCTGGAGGCCGCCGGCATCCGGACCACGGCCCCCGGCCCCTCCAAGGCCACCACCCGCGCGCAGAGCCTGGCGACCGTCTCCTCGCCCCCGCTGTCCACGCTGGTCGAACGGATGCTCACCAACAGCGACAACGACATCGCGGAGGCCCTGGCCCGCCAGACCGCCGTCGCCACCGGGATCCGCGCCGACTTCGCCGGCGCCGGCAGAGCGGTCCAGACCCAGCTGAAGAAGCTCGGACTGCCCGTGGCCGGCACGCGCTTCAAGGACGGCAGCGGCCTCGACCGCCAGGACCGGCTCACCGCGAACCTGCTGACCGCGCTGTTGGTCAAGGCCGGCGAGCCCGGCCGTCCCGACCTGCGGCCCGTCCTCACCGGACTTCCGGTCGCGGGCTTCACCGGCACCCTCACCACCCGGTACGCCGACGGCGCGGCCGGCGTCGTCCGCGCCAAGACGGGCACCCTGACCG
Source organism: Streptomyces sp. NPDC058291 (assembly GCF_042880855.1). Lineage (NCBI taxonomy): Bacteria > Bacillati > Actinomycetota > Actinomycetes > Kitasatosporales > Streptomycetaceae > Streptomyces > Streptomyces sp. NPDC058291. The sequence continues at coordinate 40,346 of NZ_JBHVYK010000045.1, read as the reverse complement.
GCGTCAACACCCTCGCCGGCACGGTCGTCGACCAGGACGGCCGGCTCCTCGCCTTCGCCCTCATGGCCGACGGCACGACCGACCCGGCGGCGGCCCAGGCGGCGCTGGACCGGGCGGCCACGGCGCTCGCCGGGTGCGGCTGCCGCTGAGCCCCGCCGCCCCGAGACGCCCCCGAGGCGTCCCCGCCCCGACCCTGACATCTCCCTGACCGGCCTTGCGCGCCCTGCCCTCCGCGGCGGCGCTCACGTACGGTTGACGCATGACGAGCATCGGTGGCGCTGCCTCATCAGGGATGATCGACTGGAATCTCGCGGTGGCGACCGCGACCCGGCTCGTGCGGCCGGGACCAGAGGTCAGCCGCGACGAGGCGCGTGCCGTCGTCGCGGAACTGCGCCGACACGCCAAAGCCTCGGAGGCACACGTCCGGGGCTTCACTCGTCTGGGCGCCGAGGACATCCACGACACGCCCGTCCTCGTCGTCGACCGCCCGGGCTGGGTGCGAGCGAACGTCGCGGGTTTCCGGGAGATCCTCAAGCCCCTCCTCGACAAGATGCAGGAACGACGCGGCAGCACCCCCGGCGGCGCGGTCCTCGGCGCCGTCGGCGGCAAGGTCACCGGCGTCGAACTCGGCATGCTGCTGTCCTTCCTGTCGTCCCGCGTCCTCGGCCAGTACGAGACGTTCGCCCCCGCCAGCCGCGAACTGCCCGCCGGCGCCCACGGCGGCGGACGCCTGCTGCTCGTCGCGCCGAACATCGTCCACGTGGAACGCGAACTCGACGTGGACCCGCACGACTTCCGCCTGTGGGTCTGCCTCCACGAGGAGACGCACCGCACGCAGTTCTCCGCGGTGCCCTGGCTGCGCGACCACCTGGAGGGCGAGATCCAGTCGTTCCTGGGCGAGACCGACGTCGACCCCATGACCTTCCTGGAACGCGTGCGCGACGCCGCCCAGTCCCTCGCCGGCGGCCGCCCGGAGGGCGAGGAGGACGACGGCGGCCGCTCCCTGGTCGAACTCGTGCAGACGCCCGCCCAGCGCGAGATCCTCGCCCGCCTCACCGCCGTGATGTCCCTCCTGGAGGGCCACGCCGACTTCGTCATGGACGGCGTCGGCCCCGAAGTCGTGGCGACGGTCGCCGAGATCCGCGAGAAGTTCCAGCAACGCCGCGCCAAGAGCGCCTCCCGGCTCGACATCGCTCTGCGCAGGCTGCTCGGCCTGGACGCCAAGCTCAAGCAGTACCGGGACGGCGAACGCTTCGTACGCGCCGTCGTCGACGAGGTCGGCATGGACGGCTTCAACCGCGTCTGGACCTCTCCGAACACACTTCCGACCAAGGCCGAGATCGCCAAGCCCGCGGAGTGGGTCGCGCGCGTGCACCGCAAGGCCGAGTCGTGAACCCGTCGCAGGCGGTGAACCGAATCCGGCCGTCGGCAGGCGAACGCCTCGGCAATCACCCGTCCGAGGGACCGTGAGGCCTGGGCAGGCGTGCAATGCTCGGGGAACGGCCGGGTTCTGTCACCATCTACACACTCTGCGTGACCGAATCTCGGGTTGACCCCCGAAAACATTCATGAAGGGAACCGGACAATGGGTCCCCATCCTGCGGTCGCGGCGATACGCCTGGCGGTCCGCCGCGTACTTCACGACGTCCTCAACGACCACCCCGCCCCCGAGACAGACCCGCACGAGCGTCCGCCCTCGCCGCTCGTGCTCGTGGCGTGCTCGGGCGGCGCCGACTCCATGGCGCTCGCCTCCGCCCTCGCCTTCGAGGCCCCCCGGCTCGGCGTCCGTGCCGGCGGCGTCACCGTCGACCACGGCCTACAGCCCGGCTCCGACCTACGCGCCGCGGAGGTCGTCCTGCGCCTGCGCGAACTCGGCCTGGACCCGGTGGAGTCCACCGCCGTCGCCGTGGGCCGCGAAGGCGGCCCCGAAGCCGCCGCCCGAGACGCGCGCTACGCCGCCCTCGACGCCGCCGCCGAACACCACGGCGCCACCGCGGTCCTGCTCGGCCACACGCGCGACGACCAGGCCGAAACCGTCCTGCTCGGCCTCGCCCGCGGCTCCGGCATCCGCTCCCTGTCCGGCATGGCCGCCGTCTCCGGGCGACCGGGAGCCGCCCGCCGCTACCGCCGGCCCTTCCTCCACCTCGACCGGCAGACCGCCCGCAAGGCCTGCATGGTCCAGTCCCTGCCCGTCTGGGACGACCCCCACAACGCCGACCCGGCCTACACGCGCTCCCGGCTGCGCCACGAGGGCCTGCCGGCCCTGGAGAAGGCCCTCGGCAAGGGCGTCGTCGAAGCCCTCGCCCGCACGGCCCAGCTCTCCCGCGACGACGCCGACGCCCTCGACGCCTGGGCCGGTCAGGCCGAGTCCTCCGTGCGCGACGCGGCCGGCCTCCTGGAGTGCGCCAAGCTCTACGCCCTTCCGCCCGCCGTGCGCCGCCGGATCCTGCGCCGCGCCGCCATCGAGGCGGGCGCTCCCGCCGGTTCCCTCTTCGCCCGGCACATCGAGGAGGTCGACCGGCTGATCACCGGCTGGCGCGGCCAGGGGGTCATCAATCTCCCCGGCAAAGTCGTCGCCCAGCGCCAGGGTGGCAGACTGGTGATTCGGCAAGGCTGAATCGGGTCCCTCCGGCAGACCGCTTACGTGGTCGTGGGCGGTCCCGGCGGCTGGTGGGACAACCGAAAGTGATGCGGGTGGACGCGAAAGACATGGGCACCGACCTCAAAGAGGTGCTCATCACCAAGGAAGAGATCGACGCGAAGCTGGCCGGTCTGGCCGCGAAGATCGACGCGGAGTACGCGGGCAAGGACCTGCTCATCGTCGGCGTCCTCAAGGGCGCCGTGATGGTCATGGCCGACCTCGCCCGGGCCCTGTCCACCCCCGTCACCATGGACTGGATGGCCGTGTCGTCCTACGGCGCGGGCACCCAGTCCTCCGGTGTGGTGCGGATCCTCAAGGACCTCGACACCGACATCAAGGGCAAGCACGTCCTCATCGTCGAGGACATCATCGACTCCGGCCTGACGCTGTCGTGGCTGCTGTCGAACCTCGGCTCGCGCGAGCCCGCCTCCCTCAAGGTGTGCACGCTGCTGCGCAAGCCCGAGGCCGCCAAGGTCGCCATCGACGTCGAGTGGGTCGGGTTCGACATCCCGAACGAGTTCGTCGTCGGCTACGGCCTGGACTACGCCGAGAAGTACCGCAACCTCCCGTTCGTCGGTACGCTCGCGCCCCACGTCTACGGCGGCTGACACCCGAAGGGCGCAAGCCCTGTACGAAGATCGGGAACCCCGGCGGGCCTCGCGCCGTTGGAGCATGCAGACGGGTGCGCCAGCCGCTCCGTGCGGCTTCGTGCGACGAAGCTGGGGTACCGTCAGAAGAACTGTCTTATCAAACTCACTATGGCAGGAGGGACGGGGCGACACCGCTCCGTATGGATGGACGTGAAGCGATACTTCCGTGGGCCGGTCATGTGGATCGTGCTGGCCGTCCTTGCCGTGGTCGTGTTGATGCAGGTCGTCGGCTCGTCCGGCGGCTACAAGACGGTGGACACCGGCCAGGTCATTGCCGCGATCAACGACAACAAGGTCGAGTCGGCCAAGCTCACCACCGGTGACGAGCAGACCATCAAGGCGACGCTCAAAGACGGCACAAAGATCCAGGGCAGCTCGAAGATCCAGGCGAGCTACATCGGCGATCAGGGCGTCACCATCGCCAACACGCTGCAGACCAAGTACCAGGACAAGCAGATTCCGGACGGGTACACGGTCTCGCCGACGAAGCAGAACGCTTTCGTCGGGATCCTGCTGTCCCTGCTCCCCTTCGTCCTCATCGTGGTCGTGTTCCTGTTCCTGATGAATCAGATGCAGGGCGGCGGCTCCCGAGTCATGAACTTCGGGAAGTCCAAGGCCAAGCTCATCACGAAGGACACCCCGAAGACGACGTTCGCCGACGTCGCCGGCTCGGACGAAGCCGTCGAGGAACTCCACGAGATCAAGGAGTTCCTGCAGGAACCGGCGAAGTTCCAGGCCGTCGGCGCCAAGATCCCCAAGGGCGTGCTGCTCTACGGGCCGCCCGGCACCGGCAAGACCCTGCTCGCACGCGCCGTCGCCGGCGAGGCGGGCGTCCCCTTCTACTCGATCTCCGGTTCCGACTTCGTCGAGATGTTCGTCGGCGTCGGCGCCTCCCGGGTCCGTGACCTCTTCGAGCAGGCCAAGGCGAACGCCCCGGCGATCGTCTTCGTCGACGAGATCGACGCGGTCGGCCGTCACCGCGGCGCCGGCCTCGGCGGCGGTCACGACGAGCGCGAGCAGACCCTGAACCAGCTGCTCGTCGAGATGGACGGCTTCGACGTGAAGGGCGGCGTGATCCTGATCGCCGCCACGAACCGGCCCGACATCCTCGACCCCGCGCTCCTGCGCCCCGGCCGCTTCGACCGCCAGATCGCGGTCGACCGTCCGGATATGCAGGGCCGTCTGGAGATCCTCAAGGTTCACCAGAAGGGCAAGCCGGTCGCGCCCGACGTCGATCTGGCCGCGGTCGCCCGCCGCACCCCCGGCTTCACGGGTGCCGATCTGGCCAACGTGCTGAACGAGGCCGCGCTGCTGACGGCCCGCTCGGACCTGAAGCTGATCGACAACCACATGCTGGACGAGGCGATCGACCGCGTGGTCGCGGGCCCGCAGAAGCGGACCCGGATCATGTCGGACAAGGAGAAGAAGATCACCGCGTACCACGAGGGCGGACACGCCCTGGTCGCGGCGGCCTCGCCGAACTCCGACCCGGTCCACAAGATCACGATCCTGTCCCGAGGCCGTGCCCTGGGCTACACGATGGTCCTCCCCGACGAGGACAAGTACTCCACCACCCGCAACGAGATGCTCGACCAGCTGGCCTACATGCTGGGCGGGCGCGCGGCGGAGGAGCTCGTCTTCCACGACCCCACCACGGGCGCGGCGAACGACATCGAGAAGGCCACGGCCACCGCTCGCGCGATGGTCACCCAGTACGGCATGACCGAGCGGCTGGGCGCGATCAAGTTCGGCGGCGACAACACCGAGCCCTTCCTCGGTCGTGAGATGGCTCACCAGCGCGACTACTCGGAAGAGGTCGCCGCTCTGGTGGACGAGGAAGTCAAGAAGCTGATCGAGAACGCGCACAACGAGGCCTGGGAGATCCTGGTCGAGAACCGCGACGTCCTCGACAACCTCGTGCTCCGGCTGCTGGAGAAGGAGACGCTGAACAAGGAGGAGATCGCCGAGATCTTCTCCGCCATCGTCAAGCGCCCGGCACGCCCCGCCTGGACCGGCTCCTCGCGGCGTACGCCGTCCACCCGTCCGCCGGTGCTCTCCCCCCGGGAGCTGGCACTGACGAACGGCGCCAACGGCGCGACGCCGGCGATCTCCACCGCGAAGTCCACCGCGGTCGAGACCGGACCGGTCGCCGAGCCCAGCCCGGAGGACCGCCCCGAGAGCTGATCCCGGCTCCGAAGGCCCCACCTGGCCCGGAATGGATGCCGCGCCCCCCCAGGTTCTAGCCTGGGGGGCGCGGCGTTTTCCGTATGACCGATTTCGTAGGCTCGCAGATGAGGTGCGTAACCACCCGAGCGACCCGCACAGGAACGAGGCCCCCATGACCGACCCCGTGACGATGGACGGCGATCGTTCCGTCGGCGACTTCGACGAGAAGCGCGCCGAGAACGCGGTACGCGAGCTGTTGTTCGCGATCGGTGAGGACCCGGACCGCGAGGGGCTGCGACAGACGCCGGCACGGGTGGCGCGCGCCTACCGGGAGATATTCGCGGGCCTGTGGCAGGAGCCCGAGGACGTGCTGACCACGACGTTCGACCTCGGCCATGACGAGATGGTCCTGGTGAAGGACATCGAGGTGTTCAGCACCTGTGAACATCACCTGGTGCCGTTCCGGGGAGTCGCCCACGTCGGTTACATCCCGTCCACCTCAGGGAAGATCACCGGGCTGTCGAAGCTCGCTCGCCTCGTCGACGTCTACGCCCGGCGTCCGCAGGTGCAGGAGCGTCTCACCACGCAGATCGCCGACTCCCTGATGCACATTCTGGAGCCGCGGGGCGTGATCGTCGTCGTGGAGTGCGAGCACATGTGCATGTCCATGCGCGGGATCCGCAAGCCCGGCGCCAAGACCATCACCTCGGCGGTCCGCGGACAGCTGCGGGACGCGGCGACGCGGAACGAGGCGATGGCCCTGATCATGGCCCGCTGACACTCCGCCGGGCCGCCCTCCCGGCCACCCCGGACCTGTGGTGATGGCGCACCCTGTCAGCGACAGGGTGCGCCTTTCAGGCCGGTGTGGCCGCGCCGTTCTCGTGGTCGTCGTCCTCCGGGAGTCTGCAGACGCGTTCCAGGAAGATGGCCGCCGCTATCACCGCAATGCCGGCCAGGACCGAGAAACCGGCGTAGATGGCCTGGTCGCGGCGGGCGGGGATGTCGAGAGACTCCAGAAGGAAGACGCCCGTGCCTCCGTACATGCCGGAGACCAGGGCGGCGACCAGGGCGCTGGACTGGCCGAAGACCACCGCACGCGCCGCCATCAGGGGATCGACGCCCTTGGCCTCGGGGCGCCGCTCGCGCTGGGCCTTGAGGCGGGCGCGCAGCGAGAGCGCCGTGGCCGTCAGCACCACGGCGATCAGGGCGAGGACGATGGGTGCGGCCAGCGGGACGCTGGGCAGGGTCCCGATCGAGTTCCACAGGCGGGCGCCCGCCCAGGACAGGATCCCGGCCACGACGAACACGCCGGCCAGCACCCTGATGCGCAGCTCTCTCACGGTGTCCCTTCAGCTCCCCCGAGCCCGCGGCAGGAAGATCTCGCGGGCAGTGGTCCTGTTGACCTTTCTGCTTGACCTTAACGACTAGTCGGGCAGGTGGAGTTCCAGGTCCTTGCGCGCTTCCACGCCTTCGCGGGTGAGGGTGTCGAGGAGGGCGGCGACGGCGCCGTGGCCGGGCAGCTGTGCCTCGGGCTCCACGTCGTACCAGGGCGCCAGCACGAAGGCGCGCTGGTGGGCGCGGGGGTGGGGGAGGGTGAGGTGCGGATCGTCGTCGACGACGTCGGCGTACGCGACGATGTCGACGTCCAGGGTGCGCGCGCCCCAGCGCTCGTCCCGTACCCGGTGGAACGCCTCCTCGACCGCGTGGGCCCGTTCCAGGAGCGAGGAGGGCGGGAGTGTCGTCTTCAGCAGCACCACCGCGTTGAAGTACGACGGCTGGCTGCCCGGCTCGACGCCCCAGGGCTCCGTCTCGTACACGGGGGAGACGGCCTTGATGCGGACGCCGGGGGTGTCCTCCAGGGCGTCGACGGCCCCCTGGAGGGTCTCCAGCCGGTTGCCCAGGTTGGAGCCGAGGGAGATCACGGCCCGTTGGGGGTTGTGCAGGGTGGTGTCGGCGGCGTCGACCTTCTCGACGACGGAGGCGGGTACCGGCTGTACGGTCGGGTCGCTCTGTCCCTCGGTGAAGAACGCGGTCATGCTCGGCTCCGGGTGATGGTGACGGTCACGTCGTCGAAGGGGACGGTGATCGGCGCGTCCGGTTTGTGGACGCAGACCTCGACCTCCTCGACCCCTTCGTGCTTCAGACAGGCCTGGGCGATGCGCTCGGCGAGCGTCTCGATGAGGTCCACGGCCTCGCCCTGGACGACGGCCACCACCTCCTCCGCCACGATGCCGTAGTGCACGGTCTTCGCCAGGTCGTCGTCGGCCGCGGCCGGTCGGGTGTCCAGGCCCAGGACGAGGTCCACGATGAAGGTCTGGCCCTCCTCGCGTTCCTTGGGGAACACGCCGTGGTACCCGCGGGCCTTCAGGCCGCGCAGCGCGACACGATCCACGCGAATCACTCCTGCAATCGTCGGTTGGGGCCGGTGCCTTCCGGGTGCGGGCGGCGGCTCGGCCTCGAACGAATCTACCTGTGAGCACTGACAGTCCCGGGCTCCCGCCGCGGTGGCCCGCGCCGGATCCGGGAGTTTTCACCGGGTGTTTCCCTGGAGGAACCCGGCGGCTCACGGGTTGGTAGCCGCCCCTACCCGTGAGTTCGTGATTCCAACCACTTCTTCGTCCCTCTGGGCTGCCTGAAGGCCTGCTGCCCCGTCGCGGTCCGTCCATCCGCCCCGTTACGGGTGTCCCGCGGAACAGGTGTTCCCATGAAGGGTCGCCTCGGGTCCGGCTCGCAAAAGAAAGAGGGTTTCCTCAGGACGGGGCGTCCTCGTCCTCGGGGCTCTCCGCGTCGTCGTTCTCGGCCAGGACCGGGGAGGCGTGGTGCGACCACAGTTTCCAGCCGTCCGAGGTGCGGCGGAACACGTTGGTGGCCACCACCAGCTGCCCGACGAGCGGTCCGAGCTCCTCGCCGTCCTCGGGGGCGGGGCCACCGCTGAGGATGTTCTCGGTGCAGGTCACCAGGGCGGTGTCGCCGGTGACGGAGACGTGCACGTCGGTGAGGAAGAACTGGATGTAGTCGGTGTTCGCCATGATCAGCGCGTAGGACCTGAGGACCTCGCCCCGGCCGGTGAGCACCGGCCAGCCGGGGTGCACACAGGAGACGACGCCGACGTCCGCGGGATCGTGGTAGGTCTCGTCCACGCCCAGGTCGGCGGGGCTGAGCCAGACGGAGGAGACGCCTTCGAAGTCGCCTTGTTCGAGTGCCTCGTAGAAGGCGGCGTTGGCGGCTTCGACCTGCTCGACGTCGGTGTGGGGGGCGCTCACCGGGCTCCCTCTGCGCGGGGCGTGCCGGACGGGGTCGGCGCTTCGTCCGCGCTTCCCGCTCCGGGTGGGTTCGGCGTCGTCCGCGCCCGGCCGGGTGGGCCTGCGCCCGGCGTGCCGTTCTCCTCGCGCGCCCCTTGCACGGCTCGCGCGACCCGTACGGCGTCCGCCGTCGCGCGGACCTCGTGTACCCGGACCGCCCAGGCGCCGGCGTGGGCCGCGAGGGCCGAGACGGCGGCGGTGGCGGCGTCCCGCTCGCGTGCGGGCGGCGGAGCGCCCTGCGGGCCCGCCAGCACGCGGCCGAGGAACCGCTTGCGGGAGGCGGCGACCAGCAGCGGGTGCCCGAGCGCGTGCAGCCGGTCCAGGTGGGCGAGGAGCAGCACATCGTGGTCGGCCTCCTTGGAGAAGCCGAGGCCCGGGTCGACGACGATGCGGTCGGGGGCGACGCCGCCCGCCAGAACGGCCTCCACGCGCGCGTGGAGCTCGTCCACGACCTCGGCGACGACGTCGGCGTAGACGCCCTTGACGTTGCCGCCGTCGAGGAAGCCCCGCCAGTGCATGACGACGAAGGGGGCGCCCGCGTCCGCCACGGCCGGGATCATCGCCGGGTCGGCCAGGCCGCCGCTGACGTCGTTGACGAGGGCGGCGCCGGCCGCGAGGGCCTGGGCGGCGACGGTGGCGCGCATGGTGTCGACGGAGACGACGACGCCTTCGGAGGCGAGGCCCCGCACCACGGGGACGACGCGGCGGAGCTCCTCGGCCTCGTCGACGCGGGTGGCGCCCGGGCGGGTGGACTCGCCGCCGACGTCGACCAGGTCCGCGCCCTCGGCGACGAGCTGCAGACCGTGTTTGACGGCCGCCGTCGTGTCGAACCAGCGGCCGCCGTCGGAGAAGGAGTCGGGGGTCACGTTGACGACTCCCATGACCGCGCAACGGTCCCATGCGGGAAGACCGACGACGCGCGCGCGTCCGCTCTGCTTGCTCATGCGTTCAGCGTAGGCCCAGCCCGGAGCCGTGCCGTGGTGCGGCCCGGGCGCAACGCGCGGGGCCGCACGGCACGGCCTTCGCCCGGGCCGCACCCGTCGGCCCGGGTCCGGTCGGCGGCGGACCGGCAACGCCGCCCGGTTACGCGGCCCGTACGTCTCTGTCCGCGACGGTGTGCGCACACGCGCGTGCCGGTGCGGAGCGGCGGCGCAGGAAGCGGGGCAGGGGGAGGGCGAGAGTGACGAAGCCCTCGGCCTGCATGGCGGCGAAGCCGATGCGGGGGAGGTCGCCCGAGGCGCGGTACACGACGAAGCGGGGTTCCCAGCGGGGTTGGAACTTGGCGTTGAACTTGTAGAGGGACTCGATCTGGAACCAGCGCGAGAGGAAGACGAGCAGGCCGCGCCAGGCGCGCAGGACGGGGCCGGCGCCGATCTTCTCGCCGCGGGCGAGGGCGGAGCGGAACATGGCGAAGTTGAGCGACACGCGCGTGATGCCGAACTTCGGGGCGGCCTGGAGGGCGGCGACGATGAGCAGCTCGTTCATGCCGGGATCGGCGGAGCGGTCGCGGCGCATCAGGTCCAGCGAGGCGCCGTCGGGGCCCCAGGGCACGAAGTGCAGGATCGCCTTGAGGTCGCCGTACTCGCCGGGGACCTCGTCGCTCTTGTGGGCGGTGGCGATCAGGCAGTCGGCGTCGGAGGCGTCGCCGACGCGGCCCAGGGCCATGGAGAAGCCGCGCTCGGTGTCGGTGCCGCGCCAGTCCTCCGCGGCGCGTCGGATGCGTTCCAGTTCGGCTTCGCCGAGGTCACCCACGCGCCGGACCCGGGTTTCGTAACCGGCGCGTTCGATGCGCTTGACCATTTGGCGCACATTGCGCATCGCGCGGCCGGCGAGGGAGAAATCCGCCACGTCCACCACCGCCTCGTCGCCCAGCTCGAGGGCGTCCAGGCCGGTCTCGCGCGTCCAGACCTCGCCGCCGGTCTCGGAGCAGCCCATGACGGCCGGGGTCCAGGAGTGGGCCTTGGCCTCGTCCATGAAGCGTTCGATGGCGCCGGGCCAGGCCTCGACGTCGCCGATGGGGTCGCCGCTGGCGAGCATGACGCCGGAGACGACGCGGTAGGTGACGGCCGCCTTGCCGCTGGGGGAGAAGACGACGGCCTTGTCGCGGCGCAGCGCGAAGTGGCCCAGGGAGTCGCGGCGGCCGTGCTTGGCCAGCAGGGCCCGCAGGCGGCTCTCGTCCTCCTCGGTGAGGCGGGCGGCGGGGTGTTCGGGGCGGAAGGCGAAGTAGATGGTGGTGACGGCGGTGATCCAGCCGAGCGCGCCCAGGGAGAAGGCGACGGTCCAGGAGGTGTTGCCCTGGTAGTCGACCGGGCCCTCGAAGCCGAAGAGGCCGTACAGGACGTGCGTCAGGCGATCGGCCAGGCTCGGGTCGCCGATCATGCGGTTGGGGTGGACGCTGACGATGACCAGCCCCAGACCGAGGGAACCGGCACCCATGAGGACGAAGTTGGCGAGCGCGCGCCAGCGGCTGCGCGGGTCGGGCAGCGCCGCGAACTGGTCGCGATGCAGCAGCAACGGCGCCAGGATCGCGATCGAGATGAGCGCGCCCACGATCGAGTGGCGGTACACGAACTGGGCGACCGCGCCGGCCGGGAGCAGCACCACCGCCGCCCGCCAGGCGCGCCGCTTGCCGCGCTTGAGGCCGTGGGCGAGCAGCAGCAGCAGGACGCCGGCGCTGAGCGACAGCGCGGCCGCGAACGGCCCGAACGAGCCCGGGAGCACCTCGGCGAAGGTGTGCATACGGCTGTGCCGGAAGCGCGGGAAGACGCCCCCGGCGACATCCAGCAGGCCCACGAGGGCGCAGGCCCTCGCGACGAGGGCGGGAACGGCCTCAGGGCGCGGACCTCGCACTATCCGCCGCACCCGGCTTGATCGGCGCGGAACCCCGCCCGACATTTCCGCATCTTCCGTGACAGACATCGCATCCCGTAGTTCCGCGAGAGACCTTGGACCCGGTGCCGATTCGGGCATCCGGCGACATTGCGCCCTCTAGGACGGTGTCTTGGGGAGAGAGGTTCACTCATCTCGCCAAAGCAACGGAAAAGGCGAAGGAAAGTCCGGGACAAGCCCCCGCAAAGGAGTCGGGGGAGCGGGTGCGGTCCCGGACGGAGAGCAGGCAGGAAACCACCGCATGGGTCTCACGAGCAACAAAGTGCTGCTGCTGTCAGTGTTGTTCGCCTTACTGCTGTTCGTCGGCACGGTCTGGCTGTGGCCGAGGCTGGCCGCGCGGAGCTGGCGGGCCGTCGGCGCACGGGTCGGGCTGCTGCTGGCCACACAACTGGCACTCTTCGCGTCCATAGGGTTGTCCGCCAATCAGGCGTTCGGTTTCTACGCCAGCTGGGCGGACCTGTTCGGTCAGGAGACGGATCAGGGCGTAGTCGTCGACCATGCGGCGGGCGGCGCCCCGGCGGGACCGCTGAGGGTGGTCGACACGCGGCGGGTGGACGCCGGGAGCAGCGGACGGCCGCAGGTCGGCGGCCAGGTCCAGAAGGTCGCCGTCAACGGGCGCACGACGCACATCAGCACGCCCGCGTACGTGTATCTGCCGCCGGAGTACTTCGAGCCCGCCTACCGCACGCGGACGTTCCCGGCGGCCGTGGTCCTGACGGGGTACCCCGGCACGGCGGAGGCGCTCGTCGACAAGCTGCACTACCCGCGCACCGCGCGGCAGCTCGCGAGGGACGGGAGCATGCAGCCGATGATCCTGGTGATGATGCGTCCGACGGTGGCGCCGCCGAGGGACACGGAGTGCGTGGACATCCCGGGCGGCCCGCAGACCGAGTCGTTCTTCGCCAAGGATCTGCCGGAGGCCGTGGCGGCCCACTACCGGGTGGGCAGGAAGGCGGGCAGCTGGGGCATCATCGGGGACTCAACGGGCGGGTACTGCGCGCTGAAGCTGGCGATGCACCATCCGGAGGCCTACGCGGCGGCCGCGGGTCTGTCGGCGTACTACAAGGCGCCGAGCGACCCGACCACCGGAGACCTCTTCCACGGGAACAAGACGCTGCGCAAAGAGGCGGATCTGCTCTGGTTTCTGAAGAATCGTTCCGCTCCAGCCACCTCCCTGCTGGTCACCAGCAGCAAGGTCGGAGAATCCAACTACAAGGCCACGCAGAAGTTCATTGACCTGGCGAAGGCCACCGACAGGACCAGGATCTCCTCGATCATCCTGGAAAGCGGCGGGCACAACTTCAACACCTGGCGGCGGGAGATCCCCCCGACGCTGCAGTGGATCAGCGGTCGGCTGAGCGAACGCTGAGCGGATGCCGACGTGGAAGCGGACGCGGACGCGGACAGGGATGCGCATGTGGGGCGGGGCGAGGGTGGGCGCGGCGGCGGCCCTCGTCCCTCGGGGTCCCGCCTCAGCGGGAAATGATCTTGCTCCTGTCGAATTCGGCGACAACTCTGTTTCCTGATGCAGTGTGAAGGCTTCGTTATGGCTGTGTTTTTGTGGGGCGGGGCGCCAACAATCGCCTACGCGCGGTAAGTTTCTGGCCATGCCACGAGGACGTCACCGCCATTCCCCTCCTTTGCACAGGCTGCTGCCCCCCTCGGCGATCGCAGGCGTCTCCCTCGTCTGCGCGCTGGGCCCCTGGGTGTTCACGGATCCGACGGCGCTGCGGGTGCTGGCCGCGGCCGCCGCGGTGACGGCGATCGTCGGCGCGGTCGTGATGCGCCACTGGGACGTGCAGGCCGGCAAGCAGGTAGCCGACCTCACGCGCGCGCGGGCCGGTGACGAGTGGCGCTTCGAGGAACGCGTCGCCGAGCTGGAGAGCGACCTCGACGAATCACGCGAACTGCGGGTCAAGCTGGAGCAGCGGCTGCGGGCCAAGCGGGCCGAACTGGCAGGCCTGCGCAACGAGCACGCCGCACTGTTGCGCCGCTACGCCACGGCGGAGACCGAGCGGGCCAGCGCCCTGGAAGGCCGCCGACTGCTGGAGATAGAGGCGGCTCCGTCGCCCACGTCCCCCGCGTTGCCCGCCGCGCGCGGGGCGGCCGAGGGCGGGGCTCGGGAGTCGACGGAGGCGAGTGCGACGTCCGAGTCCTCCGCATCCGAGCAGGCCGACCAGGCCGACCAGGCCCACGCGGACGACGAGTTCGACCAGACCGACATGACGGACGAGGCCGGTGAGGAGGGTCCGAGGACGTCCGCCGTGTTCTCGCCGCAGGGGTCGAAGCTGTTCCTGCGTGCGCAGGCGGCCCTCGCGCGGTTCGACGCGGACGCCGATGGCGATGGCGATGGCGTCAAGGCCGCCGTTGGGGAGCTCGCCGGCGACCAGGACCTCCCGGACAGCCTTGCCGACGAAGGGCCCGCGCGGGCGACTTCCGCGGAGGCCGCGCAGGAGGACGAGGCGCTGGGGAAGCCCGCGGCGGTCGACGAGCACGCGCGCGCGGCCGCCCCTCGCACGGCCGCCGAGGACGACGGGACGGCCGAGGGTGAGTACGCCGACGAGGCGCCCCCGAGGGAGGCTCCCCCGACGGACGCACCCACGACGGACGCGGCCTCGAAGGACGCGACGCCGGGGAACGAGGCTTCCGCCGCCCCGCGCGCGGACGCGGCGGGCGAGTCCTCGTCGCGGCGAACCGCCGTGGACGCGATCGCTTCGCACGGTGAGGCCGCCTGGGACGAGGCCGGCCGTACCGCCGTTCCGGCGCAGGCCGCCCTCACCGTGGTGGCGGACGACGTCCGGGCCACGCGTCCCGAGCCGCCCCTCGAGCCCGAACTCGACCCCGAACTCGACCCCGATCCCGACCCCGGTCCCGGCTCGGGCCCCGGCCGTGGGGCCGCCGCCGTCGCCGAGCCCGCTGCCGCCGCCGAGGCGGGCGCCGTCGTCCGACGTCCGGCCACGCGGGTGCAGCGTCCCTCCGGGCACTTCGCCGTGCCGACCGCCGTGGCCGTGGTACCGGCCGCCGAACCCGTACGGCGGCCGACCGCCGAGGGGGGCTTCGACTTCTTCGGCACGCAGAGCGACGCGGAGCCCGACGCGCTGGAGGCGGTGCAGAACGAGGACCTCGCCGACGTCGTCGGTCAGGAGGCTCTCGCCCTGCACAAGGCCGAGTCCGAGGCGGAGTTCAAGCCGGCGGACGAGGCGTCGCGCGGAGTGAGCCAGGTGATCGACCTGACCGCGCACGACGAGACGGAGCACATCGACCTCAAGGGGCTGCGCAGCGCCGTCTCGTGACCGCGACGACCGCGCTCCGCGCCGTCTAAGCCATCCACCGGTCGGACCGGGCGTCCAGGCGTCCGGTCCGTGATCGTTCGGCCTGGCTCCGGAGCAGCTCCGCCGCCTCCTGTGCGTCCCGCAGGCGGGCTGTGACGGTCTTCCCGGCCCCCGTGTCCACATGGACGTCCGCGAGCCGCCAGAGGCGCTGCCAGGGACCTTGCGTCAGCCGCACGCTCTGGACCTTGGCGTGCGGCACGAGCGCCAGTCTCCGGCGCAGCAGCCCGTGCCGGGCGGCGAACACCGCGTCGGTGACGGCGATCCCGTGGCCCCGCCACCACACGGGCGCGCACCGTCCGGCCCGTCGCGGCGGGCGGGACAGCGAGTCCGCGGCCGGGACGCTCGCCCCCGGCAGCACGCGCGCGACGACGGCCTGCGCCACCTCGCGCGGAGCGACCGGCACGAGCACGGAGTTGGCGGAGCCGGCCACGTCCAGTTCGACGCGCACCCAGCCGAGCCGGCGCCACAGCAGCGGCTGGACGATGCGCACCGTCTGCACCCGCCCGGGCGGCACCGTCTCGTGCGTGCGGTCCAGCAGTCCGCGGTCGATGCGCAGGCCGTCCGGCGACTCGCCGACCGTCCAGTCGTACTCGCCGACGAACCGTCCCACGCTGGTCGCGCCCGCCGCGCCCAGCAGCGGCACGCCGGTCGCCAGCACCGTCCACACGCTGTGGGTGGCCAGCCACAGCACCGGCGGCACGACGAGCGCGGCGGCCAGCGCTCCCCAGGTGGCGCCGGTCAGCGCCAGCGCCGTCGCGAGCTTGCCCGCCGGTACGCGCAACAGCTCGCGCGCGGGCGCCTCGCCCACTTCGTGCGCCGTCTCCGGTGCGAACCCGGCGGCCCGCGCGAGCAGCTCGGCCCGCAGCGCCCGGGCCTCCTCCTCGCCCAGAAAGGCGAGTTCGTCCTTCTTCTCGGCGCCGACGACGTCGAGCCGGAGCTTCGCGACGCCCGCGATCCGGGCCAGCAGCGGCTGACTGACGTCGATCGCCTGGATGCGTTCCAGCCGGATGTGCGCGGCGCGCCGGAACAGCAGGCCGGTGCGGATGCGCAGCTCGCTGTCGGTCACCGCGAAGTGGGTGAACCACCAGGTCAGGAAGCCGTACAGGGAGGCCGCGGGGACGAGGACGGCGAGCGCGATCAGCAAGGTGGTCGTGGTCAGCCGCGTGAACTGTTCCTGCGCCTGGTTCGGGTCGTGCACCGCCCAGCCGACGATGACGGCGATGGGCGCCCAGGCCCGCCGGAACGGCGTGACGGGATGCAGCCGCCGTTCGACGACGGGCCCCTGGAGGCGCGGCTCCAGGGCGTCGGGTGCTTTGGGTACGTCGGGAGGTCTCGGCCGTGCCGGTTCGCCGGGGGCGGCCGGCACGGGAGGGCCGTCCGGCACGTCGTCCTCGACGCCCGGGGTCGTCACAGTCCCGCCGATCGGGCCTCGCCGAGGGCGGTGAGCCGGTCGCGCAGCCGTTCCGCCTCGGCCGGTTCCAGGCCCGGGATGGTCGCGTCGGTCGCGGCGGCCGCGGTGTGCAGCTGGACGCCGGCCAGCCCGAAGTACCGCTCGACGGGGCCGGAGGTGACCTCGACGAGCTGCATGCGCCCGTACGGCACCACGGTCTCCTCCCGCCAGAGCACCCCGCGGCTGATCAGCAGGTCGTCGGCCCGCTCGGCGTACCGCCAGGAGCGCCAGTTGCGGGCGAGCAGCACCCAGCCCCAGGCGACGCCCGCCACGGGCAGCAGGGCGAACGCCGCCCACGCGGGGCCGACGAGCAGGCCGAGCAGCAGGCCGACGCCGACGGCCGCCAGTCCCAGCCACACCACCAGCAACAGCCGCCGCATCCGCAACAGCCCCGGCGGCAGCCCGCTCCACACCGGTGCGACCGCCGCCGTCTCCGCGCCCCCCGGGCTCCCCGTCTCCATGGGGCCAGCGTACGTAAGGGAGACTGTCGCCATGACTCCTACGACGGAGACCACGGTCGGGATCGGCGGTGCCGCGGAGAGCACCGACATGGTGCTCAACATCGGCCCTCAGCATCCCTCCACGCACGGCGTGCTGCGGCTGCGGCTCGTGCTGGACGGCGAGCGCATCCGGCACGCGGAGCCGGTGATCGGTTACATGCACCGGGGTGCGGAGAAGCTGTTCGAGGCGCGCGACTACCGCCAGATCGTGATGCTGGCCAACCGCCACGACTGGCTGTCGGCGTTCTCCAACGAGCTGGGCGTGGTCCTCGCGGTGGAGCGGATGCTCGGCATGGAGGTCCCCGAGCGGGCCGTGTGGACGCGCACGCTGCTCGCCGAGCTGAACCGGGTGCTCAACCACCTGATGTTCCTCGGGTCCTACCCGTTGGAGCTGGGCGGCATCACGCCGGTCTTCTACGCCTTCCGTGAGCGCGAGGTGCTGCAGAACGTCATGGAGGAGGTCTCCGGCGGACGCATGCACTACATGTTCAACCGCGTGGGCGGCCTCAAGGAGGACGTGCCGGCCGGTTGGACCTCCCGCGCGCGGGAGGCCGTCGCCGCCGTGCGCTCCCGTCTGGACGTGTACGACGACCTGGTGCTCGGCAACGAGATCTTCCGCGGGCGCACCCGCGGCGTGGGCGTCCTCGCGCCGGAGCACGTGCACGCGTACGGCGTGAGCGGTCCGATCGCGCGCGGCTCGGGCGTCGACTTCGACCTGCGCCGGGACGAGCCGTACCTGGCGTACGGGCAGCTGCAGGACACGCTGAAGGTGGTGACCCGGACCGAGGGCGACTGCCTCGCGCGGTTCGAGTGCCTGCTGGAGCAGACGCACAACGCGCTCGATCTCGCGGACGCCTGCCTGGACCGTCTCGCCGACCTGCCGCCCGGCCCGATCAACCAGCGGCTCCCGAAGGTCCTCAAGGCGCCCGAGGGGCACACGTACGCGTGGACCGAGAACCCGCTCGGCATCAACGGCTACTACCTGGTCAGCAAGGGCGAGAAGACCCCTTACCGGCTGAAGCTGCGCTCGGCGTCGTTCAACAACATCCAGGCGCTCACCGAGCTGCTGCCGGGCACCCTCGTGGCGGACATGGTGGCGATCCTGGGGTCGATGTTCTTCGTCGTGGGGGACATCGACAAGTAGGGCGGCGGCGGGCGGTCAGCCGGCGGCCGGCTCCTGATCGCCGCCCGTGCCGAGCGGGTCCGGGATCCCGACCGGCTGGAGCAGCCAGCCGAAGTCGCCCAGACCGCCGCGGGCGGTCAGCTCGGCGGCCTGCGCGGCGCCCGCCAGGGCGCGCAGGTACGCCGGGGGGTCCGTGGAGGCCAGCGCGAGCGGTGGGCGGGTGCCGGCCACGCCCAGGGCGTGCAGGGCGGCGCGCTGACTGAGCAGACGCGCGTGGGACGGACCTGCGTGGGACGGACCTGCGTGGGACGGACCTGCGTGGGGCGCGGCGGGCGGCCCTTGTGCCGTCGCCGCCGCGCACGCGTCCAGGGCGACGTGGGCGGTGATGTCGCAGGAGCCGTCCGGAACGGGCGCCGTCTCGCGTCCCTCCCGGAAGCCGGTGAGCGTCCCGAACAGGGGGCGTGCGTCGGCGGAGTGCGCGTAGTCCACGGACACCGCGAGCCCGCGCACGACGCACGCCACCGCGGACGCCCACGCCGTGTCCCGGGGGAGCCCGATCTCCGCCCGCAGCCCTTCCTCGCCGGGCAGCGGCCACCACCGCGCGAGCCACTGCGCCTGCGCCCCGGAGACCGGCTCCCCGAGCCGCTCCGCCCCGTCGTCCCGGACGAGCACCAGTCGCGCCACGCCCGCGGAGTCGACCTCGGCGACGTCGAGGGGGACGTTGTCCAGCCACTCGTTGGCGAAGAGCAGCCCGGTGACCTCCCGAGGCGGCTCGGACAGCCACTCGATCCGTTGAGCGAGGCCCTCGGGGCGGTCGGCGATCTCGACGGCGCACGCGCGCGTGCGGGCGGCCACGTCGGCGGGGAGCGCCGCCAGAACCCCGGTGGCCAACTCGCCCCGGCCGGCGGCCATGTCGACGAAGTCGAGCGCGGGGGGCCGGCCCAGCGCCTCGTCGACGCGGCACAGCAGCCGGGCCACGGCCTCGGCGAAGAGCGGCGAGGCGTGCACGGACGTACGGAAGTGCCCGGCCGGTCCCTCGGGCCGCCGGTAGAAGCCGCCGCTCGCCGCAGCCGCCCCGCGGTCGGCATGGAGGTCCGGCCGGCGATCGTTCGCCGCATCCGTTCCGGTCGGCGCCTCGGGGCCGTACAGGGCGTCCTGCATGGCCGCCCGCCAGCCGCGCCACCGGCCCGCATCGGTCATCTCGTCCACCGCCCGTCGTTCACCACCCGGTCAGACTAGGCGTACAGGTGATCACGGCATCCACCTTGCGGAGTACGCCCGCCCCAGCCGGATCGGTCCTCCGGTTGACCCCTGCACGCATCGGGCTTCCCTACGCTGGGTTACGTGCAGCGCCTCTATGACTTCCTCCGCAGACACCCCACCAGGGTCGACGGCTTCTGGGCCCTCGTCCTGTTCGGGATCTCAGCCGCTGCCGGGACCGCCGGGCAGGACCGGGGCGGCACGGACTCCATGGCACTGCTGGTGCCGGTCGTCTTCCTGCTGTGCCTGGTCATCGCGTTGCGCCGGCGCATGCCCGAACAGATGCTCGTGCTCGCCGCCGTGCTGGGGACGGCCCAGCTGGCGCTGAACGTCGGGGTCACGGCAGCCGACTTCGCCCTGCTGGTGATCGTCTACACGGTCGCGGCGACCGGCGCCCGCTGGGCCTCGCGCCTCGGCCTCGTCATGGCGCTGAGCGCGGCCACCCTGGCGCAGCTGCGCTGGCCGCACGACAACGCGAGCGTGCCGGGCCAGGTGGCGGTCATCGTCTTCCAGACGGTGCCGTTCGCCCTGGCCTGGGTGCTCGGCGACTCCATGCGCACCCGACGCGCCTACTTCGCCCAGCTGGAGGAGCGCGCGGCGCGCCTGGAGAAGGAACGCGAGGCGCAGTCGAAGGTGGCGGTCGCCGCCGAGCGCGCCCGGATCGCGCGCGAGCTGCACGACGTCGTCGCGCACAACGTGTCGGTGATGGTGGTGCAGGCCGACGGCGCGGCCTACGTCCTCGACGCCGCGCCCGACCAGGCGAAGAAGGCGCTGGAGACGATCTCCTCGACCGGCCGCCAGGCGCTGGCCGAGATGCGGCGCCTGCTGGGCGTGCTGCGCACCGGCGAGCACCAGGAGAGCGGCGAGTACGTGCCCCAGCCGGACGTCGAGCAGATCGAGGACCTCGTCGAGCAGTGCCGCGGCTCGGGTCTGCCGGTGGACTTCAAGGTCGAGGGCACCGCGCGGCCGCTGCCCAGCGGCGTCGAGCTCACGGCGTACCGCATCGTGCAGGAGGCGCTGACCAACACGCGCAAGCACGGGGGACCGAACGCGGGCGCGAGCGTGCGCCTGGTCTACTTCGACGACGGACTCGGCCTGCTCGTCGAGGACGACGGCAAGGGCGCCCCGCACGAGCTGTACGAGGAGGGCGGCGCCGACGGCGCGGGCCACGGCCTGATCGGCATGCGCGAGCGGGTCGGCATGGTGGGCGGCACCCTGGACGCGGGCCCGCGACCCGGCGGAGGATTCCGCATCAGCGCCCTGCTCCCGCTCAAACCGGCGCATTGACGCCGACGCACTCCCCTGTTGACACCTGTCACGCCCCCTGCATCACACCCCCCGAACGCCCGCCCTGACCGTCCGCCGGACACTCGACTCGACGGAAACAGAAAGAAACGGAAGAGGACTCGATGACGATCCGCGTGATGCTCGTCGACGACCAGGTGCTGTTGCGCACCGGGTTCCGGATGGTGCTCGCCGCCCAGCCGGACATGGAGGTCGTGGCCGAGGCGGGCGACGGCGTCGAGGCCCTGCAGGTGGTGCGCTCCACGCCGGTCGACGTCGTGCTGATGGACGTCCGCATGCCGAAGCTGGACGGCGTGGAGGCCACCCGGCGCATCTGCGCGGAGCCCGACGCGCCGAAGGTTTTGATCCTGACCACCTTCGACCTGGACGAGTACGCGTTCTCCGGGCTGAAGGCGGGCGCCTCCGGATTCATGCTCAAGGACGTGCCGCCCGGCGAGCTCCTCACCGCGATCCGCTCCGTGCACAGCGGCGACGCGGTGGTCGCCCCGTCCACCACCCGCCGTCTGCTGGACCGGTTCGCGCCGATGCTGCCGAGCGCCGGCAAGGAGCCCCGGCACAAGGAGCTGGAACGGCTGACGGAGCGGGAACGCGAGGTCATGTTGCTGGTCGCCCAGGGACTGTCCAACGGGGAGATCGCGGCCCGCCTGGTGCTGTCCGAGGCCACCGTCAAGACCCATGTGGGCCGCATCCTGACCAAGCTGGGGCTGCGCGACCGGGTCCAGGTCGTGGTCCTCGCGTATGAGACGGGGCTCGTCCGCGCGGGCGGCCGGTGAACCGGCGCGAACGAGCCGTCCGCGAGCCCGGCGGCCACTAGGGTCTGCGCATGCTCCTGTGGATCAACGGCCCCTTCGGGGGCGGCAAGACACAGACCGCGCACGAGATACGACGGCGACTGCCCGGCAGCGTCGTCTGCGATCCCGAGCACGCCGGTTTCGGGCTGCGCCGGATGCTGCCGCCCGAGCTGCGCGGGGACTTCCAGGACCTCGTCTCGTGGCGGCAGGGCGTCGTCGAGGTCCTGGACCTGGCCCTCGGCGCGCACGACGGCGTGGTCATCGCCCCCATGACCGTCACCGATCCTCGGTACTTCGACGAGACCGTCGGCCGACTGCGCGCGCTCGGCCACGACGTACGGCACTTCACGCTCCTCGCCGAACGCGAGACGGTGCTGAAGCGGCTGCGGGAACGCGGCCTCGGGCACCTCCTCGGGTTCGTCGCGGGAAGGAACGCCGGGCTGCGCCGGGAGAGCTGGGCCGTCCGGCGGCTCGACCACTGCCTGGAGCGGCTGCGGGAGCCGGAGTTCGCCGAGCACCTGTGGACGGACCACACGACCGTGCCGAGGATCGCCGACCGCATCGCCGTGCTGGCCGGGCTGAAGCTCAGCCCCAACACCGAGGGCGCGCTGCGGACGCGGCTGCGACAGGCCGGCGTGGGCTTGCGGCACATCCGGTTCGACTGACGGCTCGCAGGGTGACCGCCTTCGTCGTCGCGAGCCGGCGGCCGAACCTCAGCGGAGTATCCCTTCCAGCGCGTGCGGCGCCATGCCGAGCTCGGCCAGGGGCGAGGGCGCGGCGGCGACCCTCTCCGGCCGCAGCCCCGCGATGTCGAGGCTCAGACTCATGCGCACATGGTGCACCCCGCCACGGACAACGCCCTTCGTGACGGACGGCCGCCGTCACCCGGCCGCCCCGGTCTGGCCGGCGGCCCGGATCCTGGTCACCCGGGCCGCGAAGTCCGCGACCGCCGCCTTCACGTCCGCCGTCGTCCAGGCCAGGCCGGCGGCGCGCACGGTGACCTCGGTGAAGGACAGCCCCGGCCCGCCGCGGTCCCAGGCGCCGGCGAAGAGCATCGTCTTCGTCTCCTCGGCCTGCAGCACGGCCGCTTCGGTGAGCACGTCCGCCTCGTACGGCAGCCAGACCTGGAACTGGTGGGTGTGCGGGGCCCCGGGGTGCACGCGCGCCCACGGCACGTCCGTCCCGGCGAAGCCCTCGCGCAGGGCCTTTGCCACCACACGCGCGTGGGTGACGTACTCGGGCAGCCGGGGCAGCTCGCGTTGCAGGCCGACGAGGGCCGACAGCGCGGTGGGGAACTGCTGGAAGACGGTCCCGCCGTAGCGGTGCCGCCAGGCCTTCGCCTCGTCCACCAGGGTTCTCGGGCCGGCGAGCGCGGCGCCGCCGAAGCCGTCCAGGGACTTGTAGAACGACACGTAGACGCTGTCCGCCAGGTCCGCGATCTCCCGCAGGGTGCGGCCGAAGTGGTGGGTCGTCTCCCACAGGCGCGCGCCGTCGAAGTGCACCACCGCGTCCCGCTCGCGCGCCGCCTCCACGACCTCGGTCAGCTCCTCCCAGGAGGGCAGCACGAAACCGGCGTCCCTGAGGGGCAGTTCCAGCATCAGCGCACCGAAGGGCTCGTCGAAGCCGCGTATCTCGTCGGCCGTGGGCAGCCGGGGCTCGCGCGTCACCCGGACCGTGCGCAGCCCGCTCACGGCGCCGAACGCGCCGCGCTCCCACACCTCGGGGTGGCTCAGCGCGTGCACCGCGACGGTCGGGTCGCCGGTGCGGCCGGCCCAGCAGCGCAGGGCGACCTGCTGGGCCATCGTGCCGGTCGGGAAGAACGCGGCGGCCTCCGTCCCCAGCAGCGCGGCGACCCGTTTCTCCAGGGCCTCCACGACCCCGTCCCCGTAGACGTCCCCGGGTTCGTCCAGGTCGTGCACCTCGGGCGCGGCCTCCTGCAGCAGGGCGAGCCGTTCCCGCAGCGTGCCCTGGAACCCCGCGCGCGACAGCACGCGCTCCGCCTGCCGGTGGGCCAGCGCCCGCCGTTCCCGCCGACGCTGCTGCGCCGACTGTTCCTCGCTGTGCTCCGCCGTGTGCGTCATGCCCCGGATGATGCCGTGCGGCGGCGCGTGAGGGCACGCGCATTCGCCGGTACCCCGCACCGCTCCGGGCCCTGTCGCGCAAGCGGGTGGGAACGGAGGGCACGGAGGACGGCGGGAACGGGTGGGAAAACCCACAGCCTGTGGACAACCGGGCCCCGTCGGAACAGATCGCGTTAACATGACGAGAAATCGTCCGGTACCCGGAGCGGACTGGAACGGAAGGCCGCCGTCGAGTGAGTACACCCCAACAGCCAGACCCCAGGGATCGCCCCGCGCGGCTCGCCGTCGGCGTCGTCGGCGCCGGCCGGGTCGGGCCCGCCCTGGCCGCGTCGCTCCAGCTCGCCGGGCACCGTCCGGTCGCCGTCTCGGGCGTCTCCGACACCTCCCGGCGGCGGGCCGCGCTGTTGCTGCCCGACGTGCCCCTGGTGCCGCCCGCCGAAGTCCTGCGGCGGGCCGACCTGGTGCTGCTCACCGTCCCCGACGACGCCCTGCCCGGGCTCGTGGAGGGCCTCGCCGACACCGGGGCCGTACGGCCCGGTCAGCTCCTCGTGCACACCTCCGGGCGCTA
Source organism: Streptomyces sp. NPDC058291 (assembly GCF_042880855.1). Classification (NCBI taxonomy): domain Bacteria; kingdom Bacillati; phylum Actinomycetota; class Actinomycetes; order Kitasatosporales; family Streptomycetaceae; genus Streptomyces; species Streptomyces sp. NPDC058291. Next base: position 16,288 of record NZ_JBHVYK010000045.1, on the reverse strand, counting down.
TGGCGCCAAGGTCCTCGACCCCGCCCGGCGCGCGGGCGCGCTGCCGCTGGCCCTGCACCCGGCCATGACGTTCACGGGCACCTCCGTCGACGTCCAGCGGCTGGCCGGCTGCTCCTTCGGCGTCACCGCCCCCGAGGAGCTGCGGCTGGCCGCGGAGGCGCTGGTGATCGAGATGGGCGGCGAGCCGGAGTGGATCGCCGAGGAGAGCCGCCCGCTCTACCACGCGGCCCTCGCCCTGGGCGCCAACCACCTGGTCACGCTGGTCGCCCAGTCCATGGAGCTGCTGCGCGTGGCCGGCGTCGAGGCCCCCGACCGGATGCTCGGCCCGCTCCTCGGCGCCGCACTGGACAACGCCCTGCGCTCCGGAGACGGCGCCCTCACCGGCCCCGTCGCGCGCGGGGACGCCGGCACCGTCGCCGCGCACGTCGCGCAGCTGCGCGAGCACGCCCCGCAGGCCGTCGCCGGCTATCTGGCGATGGCCCGCGCCACCGCCGACCGGGCGCTCGCCCATGGACTGCTCAAGCCCGAACTGGCCGAGGACCTCCTCGGGGTCCTCGCCGACGGAGCCCACGGCGTCCCCGGCGTACCGGGTCCACCCGGCCCGGACAGCACAGACGGCCCGGACAGCCCGGACAGCCCGGACGGCACGGACGGCACCGAAGGAGACGCCGGATGACCACCGCCCTGCTGCGCACCGCCGACGAACTGCACGCACGCGCGCGTGGCGGCCGCCGGACGGTCGTGATGACGATGGGCGCCCTCCACGAGGGGCACGCCACCCTCGTGCGCACCGCCCGCGAGCTCGCCGGGCCGGACGGCGAAGTCGTCGTCACGGTCTTCGTCAATCCGCTGCAGTTCGGCCAGGGCGAGGACCTCGACCGCTATCCGCGCACCCTCGACGCCGACCTCGAGATCGCCGAGCAGGCGGGCGCGGACGTCGTGTTCGCCCCGTCCGTGGACGAGGTCTACCCCGGCGGGGAGCCCCAGGTCCGCATCACCGCGGGCCCGATGGGCGAGCGCCTGGAAGGGAGCTCCCGCCCGGGGCACTTCGACGGCATGCTCACCGTCGTCGCGAAGCTGCTGCACCTCACCCGGCCCGACGTGGCGCTGTTCGGCCAGAAGGACGCCCAGCAGCTGGCCCTGATCCGCCGCATGGTGCGGGACCTGAACTTCGGCGTGCGGATCGTCGCCGTGCCGACCGTGCGGGAGGAGGACGGGCTGGCGCTGTCGAGCCGTAACCGCTATCTGTCCGCCGAGGAGCGGCGCACGGCGCTGGCGCTCTCCCGGGCGCTGTTCGCCGGCCGCGACCGGCACGCCGCGCAGGAGGCGCTCCGGGCCCGCGCGCGAGAGGTGCCCGCCACCCACGCGCGCGCCGAGGCGCTCAGCGCCCTCGGGGAGTCCCGCGCGGCCGCCGACGCGCACGCCGTCGCCAAGGCCGCCCCCGGCGACGCCGCAGCGGTCCGCGCCGCCGCCCGCGCGGTCCTCGACGAGGCGGTCCGCCTCGTCCCGCCGCTGCGGCTCGACTACCTCGCGCTCGTCGACCCGACCGACTTCACCGAGATCGAGGACGACTTCACCGGCGAGGCCGTCCTCGCCGTCGCCGCACGGGTCGGCACGACCCGGCTGATCGACAACCTCCCCCTCACCTTCGGAGCCGCCTCGTGACCAGCACAGGCATACGACTGCACGCGCCCGCGCCCGGGTGGAACATCGACGCGGACGTCGTGGTCGTCGGCTCCGGCGTGGCCGGTCTGACCGCGGCCCTGCGCTGCGAGGCCGCCGGCCTGAGGACGGTCGTCGTCACCAAGGCCCGCCTCGACGACGGCTCCACGCGCTGGGCGCAGGGCGGCATAGCCGCGGCCCTGGGCGAGGGCGACACGCCCGAACAGCACTTGGACGACACGCTGGTGGCGGGCGCGGGCCTGTGCGACGAGGACGCCGTGCGGATCCTGGTCACCGAGGGCCCGGACGCCGTACGCCGGCTCATCGCGACCGGCGCGCACTTCGACGAGTCCGAGGAAGGCGGCCTGGAGCTCACCCGCGAAGGGGGCCACCACCGTCGCCGTATCGCCCACGCGGGCGGCGACGCGACCGGCGCGGAGATCTCCCGCGCGCTCGTCGAGGCGGTCCGCGCGCGGGGCATGCGCACCATCGAGAACGCGCTCGTCCTGGACCTCCTCACGGACGCCGACGGCCGCACCGCCGGCGTGACCCTGCACGTCATGGGCGAGGGCCAGCACGACGGCGTGGGGGCCGTGCACGCCCCCGCGGTCGTCCTCGCGACGGGCGGCATGGGGCAGGTGTTCTCCGCCACCACCAACCCGTCCGTGTCCACCGGCGACGGCGTGGCACTCGCCCTGCGCGCGGGCGCGGAGGTCTCCGACCTGGAGTTCGTCCAGTTCCACCCGACCGTGCTGTTCCTCGGCGCGGACGCGGAGGGCCAGCAGCCCCTCGTCTCGGAGGCCGTGCGCGGCGAGGGCGCCCACCTGGTCGACGCGGACGGCGTGCGCTTCATGGTCGGACAGCACGAGCTCGCCGAACTCGCGCCCCGGGACATCGTCGCCAAGGGCATCATGCGGCGCATGCAGGAGCAGGACGTCGAGCACATGTTCCTCGACGCGCGGCACTTCGGCGCCGCCATGTGGGAGCACCGCTTCCCGACGATCCTCGCCGCCTGCCGCGCCCACGGCATCGACCCGGTCACCGAGCCCGTCCCGGTCGCGCCGGCCGCCCACTACGCCTCCGGAGGCGTGCGCACCGACTCCCACGGCCGCACGACCGTGCCGGGTCTCTACGCGTGTGGGGAGGTCGCCTGCACCGGTGTGCACGGCGCGAACCGGCTCGCGTCGAACTCGCTCCTGGAGGGCCTCGTCTACGCCGAACGCATCGTGGCCGACATCGCCGCGAGCCGGGTGGGCGAGGCGCTCCACGCGCGGGTGCCCGCGCCCGTCGAGCACCCCGAGAAGCCGGCGCACCCGCTGCTCGCCCCCGAGGCCCGGTTCTCCATCCAGCGGGTGATGACCGACGGCGCGGGCGTCCTGCGCTCGGCCGTGTCCCTGGAGAAGGCGGCCGACCAGCTGCAGCGGCTGCACGCCGAGGCCCGCGACGCCCTCGACGAGAACGGCAAGACGGCCGAGCCCGGTGTCGACACCTGGGAGGCGACCAACCTCCTGTGCGTCGCGCGCGTCCTGGTCGCCGCCGCCCGGCAGCGCGAGGAGACCCGCGGCTGCCACTGGCGCGAGGACCACGCCGACCGCGACGACGCGAACTGGCGCCGTCACATCGTCGTGCGACTGAATCCGGACCGCACGCTCGCCGTGCACACGACCGATACCGCAGACTTCCCCCCGACCCGGCAGCACCACCAGGAGCAGTGACAGACGTGAGCACCCCCGACCTTCCCCTCGCCCAGAGCGGCGGCTGCGGCGCCGGTTGTGCCTGCGGCGCCGCCGCGGACACCGAATTCACCGACGAGGAACACGCCGAATACCTGGAGTGCGGGCTCGATCCCGCGCTCGCCCAGCTCCTGACCGACGCCGGGCTCGACCCGGTCGAGGTGGAGGACATCGCCAACGTCGCGATCGGGGAGGACCTGGCCCACGGCGTCGACGTGACGACCGTCGCGACCATCCCCGAGGAGGCGGTCGCCACCGCCGACTTCACCGCACGCGAGGCGGGCGTGGTGGCGGGCCTCAGGATCGCCGAGGCGGTCGTCTCGGTCGTCTGCACGGACGAGTTCGAGGTCGAGCGGCACGTGGAGGACGGCGACCGCGTGGAGGCCGGACAGCCCCTGCTGTCGGTCACCACCCGCACGCGCGACCTGCTCACCGCCGAGCGCAGCGCGCTCAACCTGCTGTGCCGGCTGTCCGGGATCGCCACCGCGACCCGCGCGTGGGCGGACGTCCTGGAGGGCACCGGGGCGCGGGTGCGCGACACCCGCAAGACGACGCCGGGCCTGCGCTCGCTGGAGAAGTTCGCCGTCCGCTGCGGCGGAGGCGTCAACCACCGGATGTCGCTGTCCGACGCGGCGCTGGTCAAGGACAACCACGTGGTCGCCGCGGGCGGCGTCGCGCAGGCCTTCGAGGCCGTCCGGGAGGCCTTCCCGGACGTGCCGATCGAGGTGGAGGTCGACACGCTGCACCAGCTGCGCGAGGTGATCGACGCCGGCGCCGACCTGATCCTGCTGGACAACTTCACCCCCGGCGAGTGCTCGGAGGCCGTGGGCATCGTCGGCGGGCGGGCGCTGCTGGAGGCGTCCGGCCGGCTGACCCTGGACAACGCCAAGGCGTACGCCGACACCGGTGTGGACTTCCTCGCCGTCGGGGCCCTGACGCACTCCTCGCCGATCCTGGACATCGGTCTGGATCTGCGAGCGGCTGAGTAGGGAACGGGAACCGGCCATGCTGCTGACGATCGACGTGGGCAACACGCACACCGTGCTCGGGCTGTTCGACGGCGAGGACATCGTCGAGCACTGGCGCATCTCCACCGACTCCCGCCGCACCGCGGACGAACTCGCCGTGCTGCTCCAGGGCCTGATGGGCACGCATCCGCTGCTCGGGGAGGAACTGGGCGACGGCATCGACGGGATCGCGATCTGCGCGACCGTGCCCTCCGTGCTGCACGAGCTGCGCGAGGTGACGCGCCGGTACTACGGCGACGTGCCCGCGGTGCTCGTCGAACCCGGCGTGAAGACGGGCGTGCCGATCCTGTTCGACAACCCCAAGGAGGTCGGCGCCGACCGCATCATCAACGCCGTCGCGGCGAACGAGCTCTACGGCGGCCCGGCGATCGTCGTCGACTTCGGCACGGCCACCACGTTCGACGCGGTCAGCGCGCGCGGGGAGTACGTCGGCGGCGTCATCGCCCCCGGTATCGAGATCTCCGTCGAGGCCCTGGGCGTCAAAGCGGCACAGCTGCGCAAGATCGAGGTGGCCCGGCCCCGGAGCGTGATCGGCAAGAACACGGTCGAGGCCATGCAGTCCGGGATCGTCTACGGGTTCGCCGGCCAGGTCGACGGCGTGGTGACCCGGATGGCCCGCGAGCTGGCGGACGACCCGGACGAGGTCACGGTGATCGCGACGGGCGGGCTGGCCCCGATGGTGCTCGGCGAGTCCTCGGTCATCGACGAGCACGAGCCCTGGCTGACGCTGATCGGCCTGCGCCTGGTCTACGAACGCAACGTCTCGCGCATGTGACCCCGGCCGCCTCCCGGACCGGTCGCCGTAGGCCGCGCGCGTCGGCGGGCGCGGGCCGGCGGGCAACCGGGCGGGTGCCGGAGGCGGACAGCGGGTCCGGGCCCGGGTCCGGGTCCGCGTCCGGGCCGGGGTGAGCGGGCCGGGGTGAGCCGACGGTGGGCCATCGGGGGGTGAGCGGTGGGCCACCAGGGCGGATCCGGGCGCGCCGCGACCGACCGCTATGTCGAATTTGTCTGATTAGCGCGTACCGTCGCCCCATGCCCACGCCATACGGATCCCGTGGCGGCCTGGCGTTCGGCGCGGAGGAGCTGCGTGTGCTCCGCCGCGCCCTCGCCATCGCCCTCCACCCCGGCCCCGTCTCCGCCGAGGACGTCCAGGACTGCCATCGCCTCGCCGAGTCCCTCGACGAGGCGATGGGCGAGGCCGCCCGGCTGCGGGCCTTCCTGGTGGCCGACCTCGGCCGGTACCGCGCCGCCCTCCCCGGCACCGCCGCCGGCTACCTCACGCTCCTCGGCGAGGTGCTGGCCACCGGCTACCGGCCCGAACCGGACGATCTCGCCGCGCTGCGCGCACTGCGGGGCAACCCGACGGCCGCCGCCCTCCTGGACCGCTGCCAGGTTCTCGCCGAGCAGGACGTACGCGCCCGTCTGGCGCGCCGTGCGGCCCGCCGGGCGGAACAACCGGCCGTGCCCACCGTCCCGGCGTCCCGTAAGCGCCTCCAGGCCCTTCCCGGGGGCCTTTCCGGCGCGGGCCGCGCCTGCCTCGCCATGGTCGCCGCCGAGGAGCCGGGCGAGGGTCCGGGGCGCCCGCCCCAGAAGGAACCCGCAGAGAAGCCCGCCTCGCCCGCACCCGCGCCGGGACCCGTCCCCGTCAAGCCCGCTCCCGAACCGGGCCGCCGGCCCGTCCCCACGCCCGGCGAGGTCTTCCCGCGGCGCAAGCCCGCCCCGCCGCCCGCCGACCCGCAACGGCAGCGGCTGGCCGTCGGCTGACGCGGAACGCCCCCCGCCCAAAGATCCGGCCGCCGTCTGGCTACCCTGAATCCATGGACTACGTCTCCGCGCTCGTGCCTCCCGTCGTCATGGCCGTGTTCTTCGTCGGCCTGATCAGGGTGATCGTGAAGACCCAGGGCGGGGCCAACAAGGCCAAGGAGGACGCGGCCGTCGACGCGGCGCTCGCGCGCGCGGAAGGCGCCCGGCAGCCCTCCGTCGGCCCGGACGCCTGACGACCCACCTCGCTTGCGCGGCCTTCCAGGGCGTGCGTCTCCTTTCGGAGCCGCACGCCCTTTTTGTTCCGTTTGGCGATGAAGGTGCACGTCCGGCACGCGATTGACGTGATCTCCCACTATTGTTCTGAGTTGTGCCTCGCCCATTGGGAGAACTCGAAGACGCGGTCATGACGCGGGTGTGGAAGTGGAACCGCCCGGTCACCGTTCGAGAAGTCCTGGAAGACCTTCGGCAGGAACGGTCCATCGCCTACACCACGGTGATGACCGTTTTGGACAATCTCCATCAGAAGGGCTGGGTGCGTCGCGAAGCGGAAGGCCGGGCCTATCGATATGAGGCGGTCTCCACCCGCGCTGCCTACGCCGCCGCCCTGATGAACGACGCCTGGTCGCAGAGCGACAACCCCGCCGCCGCTCTCGTCGCCTTCTTCGGGATGATGAGCGACGAACAACGCGACGCACTGCGCGTTGCCGTGCGCATCGTCCAAGGGCCGGAAACCGCCGAAGCCGGAACCCGGGCGGCCCCCGCCGAACCCGCGACTGCCGCAACCGCCGAGAGCCCCGGGAGTGCGGCGAGCGGGGCGAACACGGGCGGCCCCGGCGAGAACCCCGCCTCGGCGGCGGAGGGCGGCGGGCGATAGCGTCCGCACATGTCAGCAGAGAGTCCCTCGGCCGAGAACCTCGAAGTCACCGCTAAAGCCATCACCGTCCGGCGGGCCCGGACCGGCGATGTCGCCGCCGTGCGCCGTCTCCTTGACGCCTACGTCCGCGGCGGCATCCTGCTCGACAAAGCAACGGTGACGCTTTACGAGGACATCCAGGAGTTCTGGGTCGCCGAACGCGACGACAACGCCGAGGTGGTCGGCTGCGGCGCCCTGCACGTCATGTGGGAAGACCTGGCCGAAGTGCGCACTCTCGCGGTGAAGCCCGGGCTCAAGGGCGCCGGCGTCGGTCACCAGTTGTTGGAGAAGTTGCTCCACACCGCACGTTGGCTCGGCGTTCGCCGTGTTTTCTGCCTGACCTTCGAAGTGGACTTCTTCGGCAAGCACGGCTTCGTGGAGATCGGTGAGACGCCGGTCGACACCGATGTCTACGCGGAGCTGCTGCGTTCCTATGACGAGGGCGTCGCGGAGTTCCTCGGACTCGAACGAGTGAAACCGAACACCTTGGGCAACAGCCGGATGCTTCTGCATCTGTGATCGTCCCGCCCATTCCGGCGGACCGCCATGCCCGGGTTCCCTATGTCCGAAACGCGCACGTTTCCGGGCCGGGGGCGGGCTGCGGGTCTCTGCCGGGGGTTTGTGTTTTCCCAGCAAAAGCGGTTTGCTTTCCGACGTAGTGCAGTACTGGATATAACAGGGTGCGGCTAAACGGCGGACGCCGCGGACCCCCGGCCCTCACGTTTTCGATGAAAGGAAATCCGGTGGCACAGAAGGTTCAGGTCCTTCTTGTCGACGACCTCGACGGCGGCGAGGCGGACGAGACCGTGACGTTCGCGCTGGACGGCAAGACCTACGAGATCGATCTCACGACCACCAATGCCGACAAGCTGCGCGGACTTCTCGAGCCCTACGTGAAGGGCGGCCGTCGCACCGGCGGACGCGCTTCCGGCGGGCGTGGAAAGACGCGCGCCGCTTCCGGCGGCAGCCAGGACACCGCTCAGATCCGCGCGTGGGCGAAGGAGAACGGTTTCGAGGTCAATGACCGCGGCCGAGTTCCGGCGACCATTCGCGAGGCCTACGAGAAGGCCAACGGCTGAGCGCTCGCGCGCCGCAGTCGGACACGGTGACAGTGCGTCGCCAGCGTGTCCACCAGCCGTACGAGATCGGGGGCGCCGCCAACGCCCCCCGACGCCGACATCGTCGGCAGCGAGGCCGCGACCTCGCACCCTGCCACGGGGGGCCGCAGCCAGACGGCGGCCCCCTGCACCGGCCCCGGGCGGCACGGTTCCGGCGGGCGGACCGGGTCACGGCCCGGCAGGCGAGCGGGAGGCAGGGGAGCCTCGACGCTCCCGCCCGCGCCGATCGCCGTCAGGTCCAGCGCCAGCGCTCCCCATTCCAGCCACTGCAGGATCCCCGGCACCTCCTCCGCGCCGCCCGCGGCCACCAGCAGCAGCATCCGGCCGCCCCCCACGGCCACCGGCGAGCCCGGCGCCAGGCGGCGCAGCCCCGCGAAGCCCGCCTCGGCCGGGACGTCCAGGACGTCGAAGCGCTCGCCCACCGAAAGTCGTACCGGAGACCCGGGCACGGTCGCCCAGCCCAGTTCGTTCTCGTACCAGCCCCGGACGCGATCGTCCCGATCGTCCTGACCGGCCGAACCGGCCGAGCGGGTCGGACCGGCCGGGCGAGCCGGATCGTCCGGGTTCGGCGGTCGTCGGGGGAGGGGAACCGTGGTGATCGCAGCGGCGTCCGAGCGGGCAGCCGGCGGGACTGGGCCAACCATGCCAAGTGCAACCGCCGAAAAGCCCCGCGAGTTACGCTGGGTGTTTCCGTGACTGCACAGTGTTTCGACAGGGGAGGCGGGTGCGGGTGCCGGGAGGCGCAAGGTTGTTCGCCCGTAGCGGAGGGAACGGGGGCACCCGGCATGGAGTGTCAGTCCTGGCGGGTAAGACATCCCTAGTGGGAGGGGGCGACACGCAGGAAAGGGCGTCTCGCGTTCGCCATCGGCGTACTGGCGACTGGGGTATCTGCCTGGCCTGCGGGAACATCGTCTCGCACCATCGGGTTGGAGCAGATGTCGGCGTTCGGGGTCAGGAGGCCATCGACGGTGTCGGCAGTTGGAATGAGCGGTCCCCGCTTGCGGGACTAAGCTGCGGAAGGACAGGGAGGGGAAGTTCCCCCCACTGCCTGACCGCTCTGAGGAGCGATTAACGATGTTCGAGAGGTTCACCGACCGCGCGCGGCGGGTTGTCGTCCTGGCTCAGGAAGAAGCCCGGATGCTCAACCACAACTACATCGGCACCGAGCACATCCTCCTGGGCCTGATCCACGAGGGTGAGGGTGTCGCCGCCAAGGCCCTTGAGAGCCTCGGGATTTCGCTCGAGGCGGTCCGCCAGCAGGTGGAGGAGATCATCGGGCAGGGTCAGCAGGCCCCGTCCGGGCACATCCCCTTCACCCCCCGTGCCAAGAAGGTCCTGGAGCTGTCGCTCCGCGAGGCGCTTCAGCTGGGCCACAACTACATCGGCACGGAGCACATCCTGCTCGGCCTGATCCGTGAGGGCGAGGGCGTCGCCGCCCAGGTCCTGGTCAAGCTGGGCGCAGATCTCAACCGGGTGCGGCAGCAGGTCATCCAGCTGCTCTCCGGCTACCAGGGCAAGGAGACCGCCGGCGCCAGTGGCGGGCCTGCCGAGGGCACGCCCTCGACGTCCCTGGTCCTCGACCAGTTCGGCCGGAACCTCACCCAGGCCGCTCGTGAGTCCAAGCTCGACCCGGTCATCGGGCGCGAGAAGGAGATCGAGCGGGTCATGCAGGTGCTGTCCCGCCGCACCAAGAACAACCCGGTCCTGATCGGTGAGCCCGGCGTCGGCAAGACCGCCGTCGTCGAGGGTCTCGCCCAGGCCATCGTCAAGGGCGAGGTGCCCGAGACCCTCAAGGACAAGCACCTCTACACCCTGGACCTCGGCGCCCTGGTCGCCGGCTCCCGCTACCGCGGTGACTTCGAGGAGCGCCTGAAGAAGGTCCTCAAGGAGATCCGCACCCGCGGCGACATCATCCTGTTCATCGACGAGCTGCACACGCTGGTCGGTGCGGGCGCCGCCGAGGGCGCCATCGACGCGGCCTCCATCCTCAAGCCGATGCTGGCCCGCGGTGAGCTGCAGACCATCGGCGCCACCACGCTGGACGAGTACCGCAAGCACCTGGAGAAGGACGCGGCCCTCGAGCGCCGCTTCCAGCCCATCCAGGTCGCGGAGCCGTCGCTGCCGCACACGATCGAGATCCTCAAGGGTCTGCGTGACCGGTACGAGGCGCACCACCGTGTCTCCATCACGGACGAGGCGCTGGTCCAGGCCGCGACCCTGGCCGACCGGTACATCTCGGACCGCTTCCTGCCGGACAAGGCGATCGACCTGATCGACGAGGCCGGTTCCCGGATGCGCATCCGCCGGATGACCGCTCCGCCGGACCTGCGCGAGTTCGACGAGAAGATCGCCGGCGTGCGCCGCGACAAGGAGTCCGCGATCGACTCGCAGGACTTCGAGAAGGCCGCCTCTCTGCGTGACAAGGAGAAGCAGCTCCTCGCCGCGAAGGCCAAGCGGGAGAAGGAGTGGAAGGCCGGCGACATGGACGTCGTCGCCGAGGTCGACGGCGAGCTGATCGCCGAGGTCCTCGCGACCGCCACCGGCATCCCGGTCTTCAAGCTGACCGAGGAGGAGTCGAGCCGCCTGCTGCGCATGGAGGACGAGCTCCACAAGCGGGTCATCGGCCAGACGGACGCCGTCAAGGCGCTCTCGAAGGCGATCCGCCGTACGCGTGCCGGCCTGAAGGACCCGAAGCGTCCCGGTGGTTCGTTCATCTTCGCCGGCCCGTCCGGTGTCGGTAAGACCGAGCTGAGCAAGGCCCTGGCCGAGTTCCTCTTCGGTGACGAGGACGCACTGATCTCCCTCGACATGTCGGAGTTCAGCGAGAAGCACACGGTGTCGCGTCTCTTCGGTTCCCCGCCCGGATACGTGGGTTACGAAGAGGGCGGCCAGCTGACCGAGAAGGTCCGCCGCAAGCCGTTCTCCGTCGTCCTCTTCGACGAGGTCGAGAAGGCCCACCCGGACATCTTCAACTCGCTGCTGCAGATCCTGGAGGACGGTCGGCTGACCGACTCCCAGGGCCGGGTCGTGGACTTCAAGAACACGGTCATCATCATGACGACCAACCTCGGCACCCGGGACATCTCCAAGGGCTTCAACCTGGGCTTCGCGGCCTCGGGCGACTCGAAGACCAACTACGAGCGCATGAAGAACAAGGTGTCGGACGAGCTCAAGCAGCACTTCCGCCCCGAGTTCCTCAACCGCGTCGACGACGTGGTCGTCTTCCCGCAGCTGACCCAGGCGGACATCCTGCGGATCGTCGACCTGATGGTCGGCAAGGTGGACGAGCGCCTGAAGGACCGGGACATGGGCATCGAGCTCTCCTCGTCCGCCAAGGAGCTCCTGTCCAAGAAGGGTTACGACCCGGTGCTGGGTGCGCGTCCGCTGCGTCGCACCATCCAGCGCGAGATCGAGGACACGCTCTCGGAGAAGATCCTCTTCGGCGAGCTGCGCCCCGGTCACATCGTGGTCGTGGACACCGAGGGCGAGGGTGACGCCAAGACGTTCACCTTCCGCGGCGAGGAGAAGTCGGCGCTGCCCGACGTCCCGCCGATCGAGCAGGCGGCCGGCGGAGCCGGACCGAACCTGAGCAAGGAGGCCTGACCTCCCAGAGGTCGAGCCCACGAAAGGGGCCGGTGCTGTACAGCACCGGCCCCTTTCGCATGCGCTTCCGTGCTTCTACGAGAGCTGGCCGTCGTAGTCCGGCAGCTTGTACGTCGTCTCGGCGTGGCCGCCCGAGAGGTCGGTGGCGCTGTTGCCGACGTTCGCGATGATCGTGTAGCCCTTGGACTCGATGGTGACGCGCTGCGCGGTCTTGTAGGCGGCGACGTCCTTGAAGAGGTCGAGGAAGCCGCGCACATAGAGCCCGGAGACCTTGTAGCCGACGTTCTTGAGGTTGTAGTCGGTCACCCCGGAGATGATGCCCGGGCGGGCGGTGACGAAGAACAGGGAGACGCCGTGGTCCTGGGCGTACTTGGCGACGTCCAGGACGGGCTTGTTGGCCGGCTGCGGGTAGCTGAAGCCGAAGTCGGTCTCCAGGGTGGTGTTGTCGACGTCGAAGACGATCGCCTGCTTCTCGCCCGGCCTGGCGGCGGCGATGCGCTGCTTCAGGGCCGGCAGTGCCTGGTTCATCACGGCCTGGCAGTCCTTCTGCCAGGTGGCGTAGTCGACGTCTTCCGCGGCCGCCGCGGAGGCGGTGACCGCGGTGGAGACGGTGGCCGAGGTGGTGGCCGAGGTGGCGGCCGCGGCGGAGGTGCCGGCGGCCGTCGCGGCCTGGGCGCCGACCGGGACGGCCAGCGCCGTGACGGCTGCCGTCGCCACGGCGGTCATGGCTGTGCGGCGCGTCCAGGTGCCTCTGGTCATGGGTGGGGGTCCTCTCGCGTCCTTGCGCTGCCGGTGTCGTGAGCATGCTGATCGTTGGGGATGGCCTGAGGGGAACCAGCGGGTTACTGGACGGTAGAGGCGCATGAGAGGCCGGTCACAGACCCGTGCATCGGACGTGACAGGTGTCACAAGTGCCGTGCGGGGCAAGGGAGTAGTCGCCGTCACATTCCCAAGTCCCTCGGGGCGGGCGGCCGGTGACATGCCGCACAGGCTATTCGGGCGCTACTAGGCGGAATAGTCCTAGCGGAAATGGGGCAAAAGGGACAGCTTCGCCGAAGTCCGGGGCGGTCGTACGGCCTCCGGAGTGGCCGGTGTCGAAAGTGTCCGGAACGGGGGATCTGTCAAGAAGTGTGGAGTTTTGCGGTGACGTACTAGCTTAAGTCGTAGATCACACGTTTGGGCGTGCGTGGGCCTCGGGGTTACCAAGGGATGGCCACTTCGGCGGGGGTTCCCGCCGGGTGGTTTCCTCTGTCCCCGTCCCCATGAGGTCTTCGATGTTCCAGCGCGTCACGTTCCGTTCTTCCCGTACGTCCCTGCTCCGCACCCGCGTGGCCGTCGGGGCTGCCGCCGTCGGCGCCTCGGTCGTGCTGGGGACCGGAGTGGCGTCCGCCGCCGCGCCCGCCGCCGCGCCGGCCGCCAAGACGGCCGTCTCCGCCGCTTCCTGGATCGACCCGGTGAAGAAGTACACGCTGTCCGCCGGGTTCGCCCAGGCCGGCAAGATGTGGCAGTCCACCCACAGCGGCCAGGACTTCGCCGTGCCGAGCGGCACCAAGGTGATGGCCGCGCACGGCGGCACCGTGGTCAAGGCCGGCGGCGACGGCGCCGGCGACGGCCCGGCCTACGGCAACGCCATAGTGATCAAGCACGCCAACGGCGTGTACTCGCAGTACGCCCACCTCTCGCGCATCGAGGTGAAGGTCGGCCAGGTCGTGAAGACCGGCCAGAAGATCGCGCTGTCCGGCAACACCGGCAACTCCAGCGGTCCGCACCTGCACTTCGAGATCCGCACGACCCCCAACTACGGTTCGGCGATCAACCCGGTCACCTTCCTGCACGCCAAGGGCGTGAAGGTCTGACGCCTGCGCGACCGCGGGTGTGGCGCCGCGGCTGGGCGATCGGCCGACCGTGACGCGGGGTGGGAGCACCCCGCCGCGCGGGTGTGCGGTCAGCGGCCGTGATGCGCCTGCGTCACCAGATCGACGGCGACCTCCAGGACAGCTGCCCGCTTGTCCTCGGGGTCGCCTTCGAGGTCGTTGAGGAAGAACATCCCGGCGTGCAGCGTGAAGATGGCGCTCACACAGCGAACCTGGTCGGTGAGGGGGGCTTCCGGGTCCATGATGATGTCGCGCAGGCCGCGCATGCGGTCCTTGAACGAGTCGCCGATCTGCAGTTCCCGCACCGTCGCCTGGTTCTCCTGCATGAAGCGGAAGAGCGGGGCGGCCTCGGAGAGGGCCTTGCTGTAGCGCCGTACGAGCTCGTGCTTCGTCTCCAGGGTGTGCGGCTGCCCCTTGCCCCACTCGATCAGGTCTTCGATCGGTTTCGTCAGATCCGTGAAGATGCCGACGATGATCTCTTCCTTGCTCTTGAAGTGGTAGTACAGGGCGGCCTTCGTGACCTCCAGCCGTTCCGCGATCTCGCGGAGGGAGGTCTTCTCGTAGCCCTGCTCGGCGAAGAGTTCGAGGGCCACGTCCTGGATGCGCTGGCGGGTGTTGCCGCGACGCTGCTGCTTGGTGCCGTCCATGGTGCGGTCCATCCTCGTGCTCCTAGGGCTCCCGCGAAAACTTACTTGCCGTCCGGCTAGTGCGACACCACTAACTTACTTGACGCCCGGCTAGTGACGGGTCTACCTTCCCCAGTGTACTGAACTAGCCGGGCGGCAAGTAAGTAGCCGGCCGGGGTGGGACCCAGGGGAGTGGGAACGATGGCGGACACGAAGACACCAGAGACCGAGCCGGAGAAACAGCCCAGGAGCGTGCGGGTCGTCCTGCTCGCGCTCATGATCACCATGATGCTCGCGATGCTCGACAACATGATCGTGGGCACGGCGATGCCGACGATCGTCGGCGAGCTCGGGGGCCTGGAGCACCTGTCGTGGGTGGTGACCGGCTACACCCTGGCGACCGCCGCCTCGACCCCGCTCTGGGGCAAGATCGGCGACATGTACGGGCGCAAGGGCGCCTTCATGACGTCGATCGTGATCTTCCTGATCGGCTCCGCGCTGAGCGGCATGGCCCAGAACATGGGCGAGCTCATCGGGTTCCGCGCGATCCAGGGCCTCGGCGCGGGCGGTCTGATGGTCGGCGTCATGGCCATCATCGGTGACCTGATCCCGCCGCGGGAACGCGGCAAGTACCAGGGCATGATGGCCGGCGTCATGGCGCTCGCGATGATCGGCGGTCCGCTGGTCGGCGGCACCATCACCGACAACTGGGGCTGGCGCTGGTCCTTCTACATCAACCTGCCGCTCGGTGTGGTGGCCCTCACCGCGATCAGCGTCGTCCTGCACCTGCCGAAGAAGCGCTCGCAATCGCGTATCGACTACCTCGGCGCCGGTCTGCTGACGCTCGGCATCACCTCCATCGTCCTCGTCACCACCTGGGGCGGTTCGGAGTACGCCTGGACGTCCGCTCGGATCATGGAGCTCATCGCCATCGGCGTCGCCTCGCTCATCGGGTTCGTGTTCTGGCAGACCAGGGCCGCGGAGCCGGTCGTGCCGCTGCACATCTTCCGCAGCCGCAACTTCACCCTCATGTCGCTCATCGGCTTCATCACCGGCTTCGTGATGTTCGGCGCCACCCTCTTCCTGCCGCTGTACCAGCAGTCGGTGCAGGGCGCGTCCGCGACCAACTCCGGGCTGCTGCTCCTGCCGATGCTCGGCGCGATGCTCGTCACCTCGATGGTGGCCGGGCGGGTGACCACGAACAGCGGCAAGTACAAGGTCTTCCCCGTGGTCGGCAGCGTCCTGATGGTGATCGGCCTGTACCTGCTGTCGACGATGGACACCGGGACCAGCCGCCTCACCTCCGGCGTTTTCATGGCCGTGGTCGGTCTCGGCATGGGCTGCCTGATGCAGATCACGATGCTGGTCGCGCAGAACAGCGTCGAGATGAAGGACATGGGCGTCGCGTCCTCGTCCACCACTCTCTTCCGCACCCTCGGCTCCTCCTTCGGCGTCGCGATCATGGGCGCGCTGTTCAACAACCGCGTCCAGGACGTGATGTCCGAGCAAGCCGGCGCGCTGGGCTCGAAGATCACCGAGCGATCCGCGCAGCTGGACGCGGCCAGCCTGGCCAAGCTGCCCGTGGCCGCCCGGGAGGCCTACCAGCACGCGGTGTCGGCCGGCACCCACACGGCGTTCCTGCTGGGCGCTGTCGTGGCGATCGCCGCGCTGGTGGCGGCGGTGTTCGTGAAGGAGGTTCCGCTGAAGGGGGCGGGACCGCAGAAGGCGGACGAGACGACCGAGGGCACGGCCGCGGTGCCGCCGCCCATGGTCGAGGCAGTCTGACCTCGCACTGAACGAAGGCCTCCGGCGGTGTCCGCCCCGGGGGCCTTCCTCATGCCGCGCCCTCGCCGACAGAACCCGCCGGCGAGGGCGGGGCGAGGGCACGGGGGCCGCCGCCGGCGCCGCGGGCAGCTGGGCCAGCAGGTCCTTCGTCGCCGCGTCGAGCGTGGCGATCAGCTGCTGGA
>NZ_JBHVYK010000044.1:0-61533 GCF_042880855.1 Streptomyces sp. NPDC058291 | reverse complement strand
CCGGGACCACCCGGGGCCCACAGCCATGTCCCGCATCACGACATCACCGCGGGCAAACGGTGTAACCACCATCTTCTCGGGCACCAGGCCTCTTAGCTGGGGCCCGGTGGAGCAGCGGAACCTGCGCCTCCAACCACCGGACCCCAGCCGCACCCCGACACCGCGTTCCCGCGCATCGCGACCGCTGGATCGACGAACCGGCCGCCCGACCGACCCCGATCCAGCGCCCGATCATCACCGCGGACGACGGCACAGCGGTAGCCGGCCGCTCATCTGAGGCCGTACGCTCGATCCTGCGCTGCCCGCCGGCCCCGGCTTCCGTCGCCCCGGCCCCCGCGGGGGCGCGGTGCCGCGACCGCGTCGGACGCCCCGAAGCCGAAGCCGCCGACGATGCGCGGCCCGAGCAGCGGGAGGGGATGCGGTGCTGCAGCAGTGGCCCGAGGGTCCCGCAGCCGATCCGTCGGCGGCGCGAGAGCGGTACGACTCCGCGATGCGGACAGCACGCACGGAAGCGCGAGAGGCGTTGCGCGCGGACCTGCCTGCGGCCCACCTCGGTCTGGGACTCGTGACCGTCGCGAGTACGGGCGCCGGTTTCGTGGGGCACCCCGCGGTCGGCGCCGGCATCGGCGGAGCGTCGGCCGCACTGTTCCTCCTGGCCCTGTCGGTCATGTACCTGCGAGGCAAGCGGGGAACCGACGCGCTGCGACCGGCATACCTCTTCACCTTCGGATGGGCGAGCTGGCTCTGATCACTCGGCAACGACAGGCCCTTTCCACCTGCGCGGGCGTGGCCGGCCCGCGGGCGATGTCCGTCGTGATCACCGCGGCAGTGCCGTGGAGCAGTGCGGTGAAGGCGTTCCGCTCCACCGGTTTGAACGCACCCGTGCCAGGCCCCGCGAAGAACTCGACGTCCGTGTCCGCGCCGGCCGCCGAGCCTTCCAGGCCGAGCTCGCCGCCCTTGACGCGCAGGTCGAGGAAGAACCGCGTGCCCGCTCCGGACTGCTGACCGACGGCCACGTCGGGCGCCTCCTGGTGACGCCCATGACCGGAGACGCCTGACCCGCGGGCATCACGGCAGGATGACGTCGTCCAGGTGGGCGGTCCGGCCCCAGTGGACGAGCCGCAGGCGGCGTCCGTCGCCTCGCCAGTGCGTGACGGAGGCGTTGGGGACCGGCGGCAGGTCGCGAGGGACGCCCGCGCCGATCCCGGCCAGCACCTGGCGCAGGGCGATCACGACCGCGTCGTGGGCGACGACGAGCACGCGGCGTCCGGCGGCGGCCCTGCCGAGCTCGACGGTGAAGGCCCGTACGCGCAAGGCGACGTCGGCGATCGCCTCGCCGCCCGGCGGACGATAGGACCACTCGCCCAGCAGGGCTCGACGCGCCGCTTCCTCCGGGGCCCGGGCCAGCAGCGCGCCCGGCGGGTGCAGTTCGAAGACGCCCATCTCGCGGTCCCGCAGCCGCTCGTCGACGAGCACCGGCATCTCGGTCGAAGACGCCGCGTGAGCCGCCATGGCCTCCCAGGTCTGCCGAGCCCGTAGGTAGGGCGAGCAGACCACCAGGTCCGGACCGGCGTGGGGCGCGTGCCCGACGAGCCAGCCGGCCAGGGCTCGGGCCTGGGCGCGTCCCAGCGTGGACAGCGGAACGTCGCTGTCGCGTCCGGCCACCGGCAGATCGGGCGAGCCGGTCCGCTCGGCCTGGGCGAAGGCGACGTTGGCGGCGCTCTGCCCGTGCCGCACCGCCCACAGCGCGGTCAGGGCGGACGGCGGCGACAGGTCTTCCCCGCCGTGCCCATCGCCCCGACCCGGCACCGGGGCCGGCGGGCGTGAGCCCTCGGGCCCACCGAGTGCGTCACGGCGCGATGCGGACATGTGCCTCCCGTCGGTTCGCGTGATCCTGCCCCGCTGTTCCCCGCCTGACCCCGAGGTCGCCTGACACCGAGATCGCCTGACCCCGAGATCGCCGTCGGACGGCCGCGCTTCGACGGCACGGCACTCAGGGCGCGACGGGCGCTCACCTCACACGGCCGGGCGGCAGGACTCAGGCGTGCAGGGTGGGCCGATAGACGAGCTCTTGGATGTGGCCGTCCAGCGTGCGGTGCTCGATCAACTCCAGGTCGAAGTCGGCCGCACCCCGGAAGACGGGGTCCAGGCCGGTCCGGCCGGTGATCACCGGGAACAGCGTCACCTGGACGCGGTCGACCAGCCCGGCGGCCATCAGCGCCCGGTTCATCGAGAGGCTGCCGTGCGAGCGCAACGGCACTTCGGACTCCTCCTTGAGCCGAGCGACGACGTCGACCGCGTCGCCGCTCACGACGTTCGCATCCGGCCAGTCGAGAGGTTCCTGCAACGTGGTGGAGACCACCGTCGCGGGCAGGCTCCTCAGCTGCGTCACCCAGGGGTCCCGGACGTCGGAGTCATCGGTGCTCGTCGCCAGCATCTGCGCGAACAACCGGTACGTGTTGGCCCCGAGGACCATCCGCTGCCTCTCCCGGTACTGGGCGAGGCGGTGGTCCAGGAGCTCGGGGCCCTGCTTGCCCCAGTAACCGGTCCAGTCACCGCCTGCGGCGGCGAAGCCGTCGAGGCTGGAGAAGACGTCGAAAGTATAGGAAGCGGTCATGAGTCTCTCCTGTGATGCCGCAGATACCGCACGCAGATGCCGCAGATGCCGCAGATGCCGCAGATGCCGCAGATGCCGCAGATGCCGCAAACGCCTGTCGGGAGTGGAGACCGGCGGCCACGACGAAAATCATCGGCACGGGGCGACGAGGGCCGCGCCCGTCGCGTCGGCCGGGGAAATCGCTGTCCGACGCTCGGCGCACGGTGATCCACAGCCAGTGGAAGAATCTTCGGAGTTCCCCGAGCTGCCGTGGCTGATCGATGAACGTTCGACCTCCTTCCGCCCCGCGGTCGCCTCCGCGCCCAGCCTCGACGCGCGCGTGCCGACCTGCCCCGAGTGCACGCCGTTCGACCTGGCGCAGCACCTGGGTCTGGGGCGCCGCTTCTGGGCCTCCGTCGTCGCCGCCGGGCCTGCCGCCGCTCCCCCGGTCAAGCCGGCGGCGGACGGTCCGGACGCTCCCCCTCGGGCCGCGAGGCCCTGCTGGCCTGGTCGGCCGCGTCGACGCGGACGTTGCTCGACGCGCTGCGGGAAGCCGGCCCGGATCGGGGTTGCTGGACGTGGTGGGGTGCGACGCAGTCTCCGCAGACCTGCGGCGCGGTCGCCCGGTACCAACTCCAGGAGGTCGCGGTGCACGCCTACGACGCTCAGGCCGTCGTGGGCGCCCCGCAACCGCTGGCGGACGAGGTGGCACTCGACGGCGTCGACGCGTTCCTGTTCACCTGCTGCGCGACGACGGCCCCCTGGCCGCACGAGCCCGCTGAAGTCGAGTACCACGCCGTTGAGGGCCGCTCCTGGCGCCTCTCGCTCTCCGCCGACGGCGCACGGGCCACCCGGCTCGCCCCGCCGCACGCACGGCCCGCCTCCGCCGCCGGCACAGACCCGGACGGCCGACGCCTCCGCTCGGGGCACGGCCGGTGAGCTGGTCCTCGCCCTGTACGGCCGCGTTCGGGTGGACTCCCTGAAGGTGGACCGCGATCGCCGTGTCTCGATCAGCTGGTGGCCTGGGAGCCGGACGCGTAGGACGTCGTCGGGGACGGATCACCGTCCGGCCGGCGCGGGGCCGCTGAACCGGACGATTCCTCATCGCCGTCGGAGTCGCCGTCGGAGTCGCCGTTGCCGGGCTTGGCCAGTTCCGCGTTGAACTGGGCGCCCATCAGAAGCGACAGGTTGGACAGCCACAACCAGACCAGGAAGACGACGACGCCCGCGAGTGAACCGTACAGACGGTCATAGGTGCTGACGTGGGAGGTGTAGACGGCGAACCCGAGGGAGACGGTCAGCAGGAGCCCCACCGCCAGCGTCCCGCCCGGAGCCATCCTCCCGACGGGACGCGAGCACGCCGGTCCCGACCGGTACAGGACGAGCACCAGGGCGACGGCGACCACGGCGACGACCGGCCATCGCAGGGCGTCCCAGGTGGACTGCGGCGCGGTGCCCAGATCCAGAACCCGGCCGAGCCGCCGGGCCAGGCCGCCGCTGAGCAGCAGCGCGACGGTCGACGTGAGCAGCAGCGCGCTCAGGACGAGGGCCGTGAGGACGATACGCGGTGCCGTACGCCAGACCGGCCGGTCGGCGCTGATCCGGTGCATGGCGTACAGCGCCCGGCGGAAGACGCTCAGATAGCTGCATCCCGACCACAGGGCTCCCGTCCCTCCGACGAAGATCAGCGTCCACGCGGTCGACGACTGTGCGGCCATCTGCCGCAGGGTGCTGCGCAGCAGAGCCCGGGACTCGGCCGGGGCGGCCTGCGCCATGCGGTCGATGACCTCGGGCTTGGCCGTGGGCATGGTCAGCCCCAGGATCGAGAGGATGACCAGCAGCAGGGGGAAGAGGGCGAGGACCGCGTAGTAGGTCAGCGCGGCGGCCCAGTCCGTGACGTCGTCGTTCCAGATGGTCACCGGCGTCCGGCGCAGCGCCGCCCACCATCGAACCGTGTGACCGTTCGCGTCAT
Source organism: Streptomyces sp. NPDC058291 (assembly GCF_042880855.1). Lineage (NCBI taxonomy): Bacteria > Bacillati > Actinomycetota > Actinomycetes > Kitasatosporales > Streptomycetaceae > Streptomyces > Streptomyces sp. NPDC058291. Next base: position 56,965 of record NZ_JBHVYK010000044.1, on the reverse strand, counting down.
CCATGACGGGGATGCTCTCACCCACCGTTCCCAACCCGTCCCCCAGCCCCTGCGGTGCGACACCATCCGGTGCGTGTGTCCCGACTACCCCGTGACGCCTTCGATAGCCGGACGATCATTCGGTCGAGGCGGCCTGCCGGGAGGCGCGGCGCTCGGCTCAGCGGCGGGCGATGCCGGGGCTGGAGGCGTCGGCCAGGGCGATGCGGGCCGTGATCCGCTTGCCGACCGGCTCCTGCTCGATGAACAGGTGCTCCGTGAGGGCCTTGACGATCTCCAGGCCGTGTTGGCCGACCCTCTCGGGGTCCGCGGCCCGGGCAGCGGGGACGGTGGGGTCGCTGTCCCAGATGACGACGTCCACGGCGTGGGCGGTGATGCGCAGCTCCATCAGGACGGGACCGGGCGCGTACTTGCGGGCGTTGGTCACCAACTCGCTGACCACCAGCTGCGTCAGGTCCAGGGTGCGCTCGGACACCGGCAGGTGGTGGTCGGCGCGGGCCCGGTCGAGAAAGGCGACGGCGTGGTGTCGGGCATCGGCGATGCAGCCGTCGTCGCCTCCCAGGGCGTATCCGGCCCGCATCAGATGCTCATCCTGCCCGGTACAGCCGTCGCCGTCACCATGGGATCCCATGAAATCCGCCCTCGCTCCCCTGTCGACCTGCGCCGCTACCCGCTTCGGCGCCCTGCAGGCCGCCGCAGGCGCCGTCCGCCGCCCGCCGCTTTGGTGCATGCCGCCGCGGCGGTGGGGCAGAATCGTCCGAGCACGCCCTGAGCGGGCAAGCCTAGGCCCAGCCGAGGAGACGTGAACGACATCGCCAGGGAAGACCGGCCGAATCATCTTTCCGTCCAGCACGAAATGGTCGACGGCGTCCTCGTCGTGGCCGTGGAGGGCGAGATCGACCACGACGTCAAGGACGTCCTCAGCCAGGCGCTGCTGTCCGACGACGGCGCGACGCCCCCGCGCATCGTGGCGGACCTCAGCGGCGTGACGTTCATGGACTCCAGCGGCATCAACGTGTTCGTCACGGCCCACCGGCGGGTGAGCGGCGCCCAGGGGTGGCTGCGCATCGCCGGAGCCCAGGAATCCGTCGTGCGTCTGCTGCACATGGTCGGCATCGACGAGATCATCACCTGCCACCCCACCGTGGAGCAGGCCCTGACCGCTTGACCAGCAGCAGCTGCCGGTGCGACGCCGCGAAGCCGACCACCCGGAACAGACGTCCTTCTCGTACGAGATCCGGCATGCTCGGTGCTCTTCCTTGTCCCCAGGGGCCTCGGGGACGCCGGCCCCGGTCCAGCTTCGGCTGTGGAGGTTCGGGCGTCCTAAGGATCACACGACCCAGACGGGGACCAGCACACCGGCGCGGTCGTAGAACCGCAGCGCGCTCACGCTCAGTCCGCCGTCCCGGGACATCTCCCCGATGCTGCGCATCTCGTTCTCCACACCCCGCACCTTGATCCTCCAGGCGGCCGGGGGCGGCCAGGACGGCGCAGGCCGCCTGCTGGCGGCGTTACTCGCCGAGGTGGCCGCCCCGCCGCCCGGCACCGTGCCGCCACGGGCCCGACAGGCCGTGCGACAAGGTCGAGGGTCAACCCCGGCCGCGGCCCGGAAGCGTCCCTCAGCCGTCCATGACCCCGGTGCGGCTGCCCGTGGTTCAGCCCGCCATGAAGGCCGGGAAGGCGGCTTCGCGAAGGCCGGGACCGTTCCGGTCTGGCCGCAGGGACAGATGGGCGGTGACCAGCTTCCCCGTGGCGCGCAGTGCGACGACGACCTTGTCGCTGACGGTGTGCACCAGGTGCATGCCGTGACCGCCGATGCGGCGCGGGTCGGCCTTCTTCGGCGCCGGCTTCTCGGTCGAGCTGTCCCACACGGTGATCGTCAGTTCGTCGCCGGTCAGCTCGAGGGTCATCCCGCAGGGACCCGGAGCATGCAGGATGGCGTTGGTGATCATTTCGCTCGTTGCGAGTTCGGCGTCGGCCGCCAGGGTGTTGGGCACCACGGTGCGGTCCGTGCCCCGGGCGTGGCCGAGGAAGGCACGCAGGGCCTGGCGGGCGTCGGCCGCGCGAGCGGCGCCGTCCCCCCAGATCGCGCCGTAGCGCAGCGGGACGCCTTCGTCCCGGCCCTGTTCGTCTGCCGTCTGCTTCCTCAGCGGGATGACCATGTGAGGCTCTTTCGTCGCGTTCACCGCTCTTGTGGCGCTTCGGTCTCTCGCCTCCGTCTACCCGGGCGCGGGCGGCGCACACCGTGGCCCCGGGTCGCAGCTCGCGATGGCGCGGCGGTCCGCGCCGCCGAGCGCGCGTGCCGCCGTCAGAGCCGAGTGGCCGCGTCGCTGTCGGGATGGAGGGGGAAGATCTGGTCGAGGCCGACGACGCGCAGGACGCGCAGGGTGTGGGCGGGGACCGCGGCCAGGGCGACGTCGGCCCGAGCGGCGTGCGCGAGGTTGCGGGCGGCGATCAGGGCGCTGATGCCGCTGGAGTCGCAGAACTCCATGCGGGCCAGGTCCAGGACCAGCCGTTGTCCCGGGTCGAGGGTGATCGTGGCGAGCAGGTCGGTCAGTTCGGCGGCGTGCTGATAGTCGAGTTCACCGATGATCTCCAGAACGGGACCAGTCGTGGCGTCTCGGGTGGTGATCTTCAGTGGGCTCATGCGGGATCTTCGGTCCTGAGGTCGGGGGCGGGAACGCCGAGGGCGAGAAGGGCGGTGTCGTCGTCGAGGCCGTCGCCGAAGCCGTCCAGCAGACCGGTGAGGGCTTCGATGACGGCGTGCGGAGGCCGGCCGGCGTGGTCGGCTGCGAAATCGCGCAGGGCTTCGTCCCCGTACAGGCTGCCGCGGTCCTCGCCGGTGCGGGCCTCGGTGAGGCCGTCGGTGTAGAGCAGCAGGGTGTCGCCGGGGGCGAGAACGCATGCGGCGGTGGCGAAGCGCGCGTCGGGCAGGGCGCCGACGAGGAAGCCGCCGGGAGTGGGCAGGAAGTCGGCCGTGCCGTCGGCCCGCATGACGAGGGCCGAGGGGTGGCCGCCCGAGGCGAGCCGGACGGCGGCTCGCCCGCTCGCGGCATCGGGTTCGATCACGCCGAATATGGCGGTGCAGTAGCGCGGGTCGCCGCCGGTGTAGCGCTCGTGCAGCACCGTGTTGAGGGTGGTGAGGGCGGAGACGGGGTCGCCGTCGTGCAGGGCGGCGGCGCGCAGCGTGTAGCGGGTCAGCGAGGTGACCGCGGCCGCCTGGGGCCCCTTGCCGCACACATCGCCGAGGAAGAAGGCGAAGCGTTCGCCGCCGAGGGGGAAGAGGTCGTAGAAGTCGCCGCCGAGCCGGTCGGGAGAGGCGGCGCGGTAGTGGACGGCCGTCTCGACGCCGGGCACGGTAGGCAGGAAATCGGGCAGCAGCGACTGCTGGAGCGCGGCCAGGGCGTCCTGAAGCCTGGCGCGGTCGGCCTCCGCCTGTCTGCGTGCTTCCTCGGCCTCCTTCCTGGCCCGCAGGAGTTCGGCTTCGTAGGCGCGGCGGTCCCGGGCGTCGAACAGGGTGGTGCGGATCAGCAACGGCTCACCGTTTCCGCCCTGCTTGATCACGGAGGAGACCAGCACCGGCATGCGCTCGCCGTCGGCCGCCCTGACCTCCAGGGCGATGCCGCCGATCTCGCCCTGCATGCGCAGCAGCGGCGCGAAATGCGTCTCGTGGTACAGCTTGCCGCCCACGGTCAGCAGGTCGGTGAACCTCTTCCGTCCCACCACCGCGTCCCGCTCCAGGCGCAGCCAGCCGAGGAGCGTGCCGTTGATCTTCGCGATGGTGCCGTCCATCAGCGTGGACAGATACCCGCACGGCGCGTTCTCGTACAGCTCCTCGGCGCTGTCCTCGAGCAGCGCGGCGAACGCCGCGGTCGCCGACTGCCGGTCGGCCGTCCTCTGCCGGTCCCCCGTGCCCTGCCGGCCGGCCGTGCTCTGCCGGTCCCCCGTGCCCTGCCCGTCGGCCGTGCTCTGCCGGTCGCCCATGTCCTGCCGGTCGGGCTGCTGCCCGGTCCGGCACATCACCGCTGACTCGCCAGGAAGGCGGTGATCGCCTCGTTGGTGGCCTCCGCGGCGGACAGGTGCGGGCAGTGCCCGGTCGCGTCGAGGGTGACCAGCGTCGAACCGGGGATCGCCTGGTGGACGAAGGCGCCGACCTCCCGGGGGGCGATGACGTCCTGGGTGCATTCCAGCACCAGAGTCGGCACCTGGACGCTCTTCAGGGCGTCCCTCGTGTCCGACAGGAACGTCGTCCGGGCGAAGACGCGCGCCATGTCCGGGTCGGTGGCGCAGAAGCTGTTGGTCAGCTCCGCCCCGAGCTCGGGCCGGTCCGCGTTCCCCATGATCACCGGCGCCATCGCCGCGGACCAGCCCAGGTAGTTCGACTCCAGGGAGCCCAGCAGCTCGTCGATGTCCTCGGCGCTGAACCCGCCCCGGTAGCCCTCGTCGTCGATGTACCGCGGAGACGGGGCGACCATCACCAGCGCCCCGATGCGCTCCGGAGCCAGGTCGGCGGCCAGCACCCCGATCATCGCGCTGACCGAGTGCCCGACGAACACCGCGTCGCGCAGGTCCAGTGCTTCGCACACCTCGGTCACGTCTCGGGCATAGCCGTCGAGGGAGGCGTACCGCTCCGGCGAGAAGGCCGACGGATCCGAGCGGCCGGAGCCGACGTAGTCGAACATGACCACACGGTAGTCGCTGCTCAGAGCCGGTACCGTGAGCCGCCACATGTTCTGGTCACAGCCGAACCCGTGGGCCAGCACGACCGTGCGACCTCGCGGGTTGCCGGTGACGGTGACGTTGTTCCTGCGCTCGATGTCCATGGGCTCCACCCTCTCAGACGCCGCTCACCGCTCCCGCCCAACCGCGCGTCACCACCGGCCGCGCCCGTCTTCTCCACACCCCGCACATATGAGCCACCCGGCCCCCGCGGAGGAGCGGGAACAGGACGATCGCGCGAATCGGCCCGCTCTCCGGCCCATCAGCACCTCGAACGCCTCCTGCCGGCGGCCGGACCTACGCTGTGCCAGAGGGATGGAAAGGGCCGTCGTGGAGGGGGACGCGGTGCTGGGGCTGCTGGGCTTCTACGACGAGCTCGACAACCGGCCCGGCCAGCCGAACGGATCCATACGCGATGCCGTGCAGCTCGTCGGATGGCGACGCCGCCAGGCTGGCCCAGGAACAAATCCGTCCGCACGGCGACTGGGCCAAGCCTCGCAAGCCCAGGAGGGCATGAGCCGACTCCAGCCAGTCACGGGCTAGGGCTGGAGTATGAGGCGGGCCGTTTCAGTGCTGGGTGAGCAGGCCTGCCCGCAGCCGGGCGAGCGTGCGCGACAGCAGCCGCGAGACGTGCATCTGCGAGACGCCCAGCCGTTCGCCGATCTGGGCCTGGGTGAGCTCCTCCACGAACCGCATGTGAATGATCCGGCGGTCCCGGTCGTCGAGTTCGCCGAGCAGGGGGGCCAGGGCGTGGAAGTCCTCCACCAGCTCCAGCGCGCCGTCCTGGACGCCGATGAAGTCCTGCAGGGCCGCTTCGCCGTCCTCGCTGCCGCTGATCGTGGCGTCCAGGGAGGAGGAGTTGTAGCCGTTCGCGGCGAGCCGGGCCTCACGCACCTCGTGCTCGGGCAGACTCATCAGCTCCGACAGTTCCCCGACCGTCGGGGTGCGTCCCAGGCGGCTGCGCAGCTCCTCCGTGGCGCGCGCGAGGTGGACGCGGGCCTCCTGCAGTCGGCGCGGGACGTGCACGGCCCAGGTGGTGTCCCGGAAGAACCGCTTGATCTCACCCACGATGTAGGGGATCGCGAACGAGGTGAACTCCGCCTCCCGGGACAGGTCGAACCGGTCGATCGCCTTGATCAGGCCGATCATGCCGACCTGGACGATGTCCTCCATCTCCTCCGGCCCACGACCGCGGAACCGGCCGGCCGCGAAGCGGACCAGGGACATGTTCATCTCGATCAGCGTGTTCCGCGCGTAGCTGTACTCCGCGGTGCCCTCCTCCAGGACCGCCAGCTGGTCGAAGAAGAGTTTCGACAGCGCGCGGGCGTCCTTGGGCGCCACCCGGGAGGGGTCGGCGATCTCCGGCAACTCGTGCACCCGCGCGTCCGTTGCCGTCGTGCTCATCAGCGTCATGACATACCCCTCCCACGTCGAAGCCCGATCGTCGCCGCCGGCATGCGACCGGCACAGCCGCGCGGCTACCCCCTCGTCACGCCCCTAATCCGATGTTCACACCTTCCGTGCGCCAGTGCGCCGCACAGCGGGGGTTCGCCGGAGTACGGGCGGCGGAGGATCAGGACACCGTCGCCGCCGGCGGGATCCACCGCCGCTTCCGGGTCACCGCGCTGGACAGGCCGTAGTCCTGCCTGAGCTGTTCGGGCACGGCGTAGTGCATGACGCGACCGCGGGTGAGGGAGGAGAGCTCCAGCACCGTGGTGAGGTGGCCGAGCCGGTCCAGCGCCCAGGCGCCGAGCGGGGAGCGGTCCTCGATGGTCTCCAGGACGCCGAGGAGGTGCGGCACGGCCCTCACCACGGTGTCCCACGGCGTGTGCGGGACGTCGAGCCAGTCGGCGCAGGTGTCGCCGACGAGGTGGCGGATCAGCGCGGAGACGATCGGGTCGAAGAAGGTGCCGGGCACCACCTCCTCGTAGAGGTCGATGAGCTGCCGGGTCAGCTGCGCGCCTTCGGCGGAGGGGCCCATGTGCCGGATCATGTACAGATCGAGGAAGCGGCGTGCCTCCCCCAGGGTCTCGGGGACGGCGTCCTGGTCGACGCCCAGCATCGCGCCGACCACGCGCCAGGCGTAGTAGTAGGCCTCCGCGCCTTCCTGTGACATGTGGACGCCCAGACGGTGCAGGCTGTCCAGCACGAGCAGGGAGAAGAACATCTGCCCGCCGATCATGTCCTCCTGACAGATCGGCGTCCCGAGCGCGTCCACGTCCCAGCGGTTCTCGCGTCGTAGGTGGTGGCGGATCGAGGCGTGCAGGAGGCGGACCTTCTGTGCGGCGGGAAGGAAGCGACCGCCGGCCTCGAAGGCGTCGGGCTGCATCAGGTAGACGGTGAACTGGCCCGTCTCCGCCATCCGTTGGGAGGGGTACTGCAGCCCGTGGGTTGTGGACAGCAGTCTCGCCACGTGCGGGACGACGTAACAGGCGGGCATGGAGGCGAAGGAGAGCGCGGTGGAGATGTGCACGTTGTTGTCGATGAAGAACAGCCGCGCCCTCTCCATCTCCGACCAGTCCACCCAGGACGGCGGGACACGGGTGGCTTCCAGGTACTCCCGTGCGACGTCGGGCAGGCCGTGCGGCAGCGGCGCTCCGGCGGTGGAGACGTAGCGCATCAGGGTGTTGAACGTGCCGACCTCGCCTCGTTCGAAGAGCGCGGCGACCGTGGCGTCGGCGAGTTCGTCGCCGCTGTGCCGCAGGGCGTTCATGGAGGCCTCGGTGTGGGCCATGACGGGGCTCCTTGCTCCTGTTTCAGGACCTGTGGACGGACGGAGTGGCTCGGGCCGGCGACCGGCCGGGGCGGAGGCTGTGCCGCCGGGCGGCACGGGCCGGTCAGGACAGGCGGTCGGCCGCGGACCTGGCCAGGGCGGTCAGGGCTCTGGTGGCGTGCGCGGGCGCGTCCCACTCGTGCAGTGCGTCGAGCGCCTGCTCCACACGCGCGTCGACCATGTCCTCGATGCGGTCGGGGGCCTTCAGCCGGCGCATCACCTCGCGCACTCCGTCCAGGGCGTCCGTGTCCAGCCCCTCGGCGTCCGTGACGTCCGCTTCCGGGCGGCGTCGGGCCAGCAGAGCGCGCAGCCGCTCGCGGTCGGTCTCCCCGGCCAGACGCCAGGTCTCGGCCAGCAGCGCCGTGGGCCGGTTGCCGCGGATGTCGTCGTCGTTGGCCTTACCGGTGCGTCGCGGGTCTCCGAAGAGGCCGAGCAGATCGTCCCGCAGCTGGAACGCCTCGCCGAGCGGCAGACCGTAGGCGGAGTAGCCCTCGCGCAGCCGCACACCGGCCCCGGCCAGCGCACCGCCGATCAACAACGGCTGCTCGACGGTGTACTTGGCGGTCTTGTAGCGGATCACCTTCAGCGACGCGGCCGTGTCCGGGCCGGCTCCGGTGCGCAGGATCTCCAGGCACTCGCCGGCGACCAGCTCGCGGGCCATCACCGACCACAGGGGGCGGGCCCGCGCGAGGTAGGCGGCGGGCAGACCGCTGGCGGCGAACAACTGGCCGGCCAGCGCCATCAACAGGTCACCGACCAGCATCGCCAGCGATCGTCCCGCCGTCCGGGTCACGGCGGCGTCGACCGACGGACGCGCGGCCGGGGCGCCGCACAGGGCGACATGGGCCGTGGGTCGTCCGTGCCGCAGCGGACTGTCGTCGATGAGGTCGTCGTGCACGACCGCGGCGGCGTGCACGAGCTCCATGGAGGCCGCCGCGCGCATCAGCGCGTCGCTGTCCGGCTGCCCGGCCGCGCGCCAGCCCCAGTAGCAGAACGCCGCCCGCAGCCGTTTGCCGTCCGCGACCGCCGCCTCGAGCTGCTCGGCCACCGGCTCCAGGAGCGGATCGATCCGCGCGAACTCGTCGGCCTCCTGGGCGACGAAGCGGCGCACCACCTCGTCGACGCGGCCCTTGAACGCGGCCGGCTCCCACCGGTCAGACATCGTCGGCGGACCTGCGGGCCTGCGCACGGCGGGCGAGGACCTCCAGGTGGGCGGGGGGTGCGGCCGCGTAACGGTCCAGCACCAGCCGTCCGCGCGCCGCGAGATCCTGCTCGGCCTGCGCCGCCAGCTCCGCGGTGTCCGAGCGGCGCAGCAGTCCGCGTACCGCACCCAGGGCCGAACCCAGCGTGCTCACCGCCAGATCGGCCAGCCCGGCCGCCAGCAGCACCGCGTGCTCGTCCAGTCCGCCACGGTGTCCCGCGTCACGCGTCATCGTTTCCCCACCCGTAGGACGTCCGGGCGGCGCCGGTCACGCGTCGCCCCTGCGAGCATCGCGTCGAAGCGACTGCGGCGAGGGGTGAATTCACGGTCGAGTGATCGACTCGCACGGGTGTACGGGCCCACGGCACCGGGTACGCGCACGGGCAAGCGCTGACTCGCCTTCGGCGGACTCCGGCCGCGGACTCCGGCCGCGGGCGCCGTCCGCAGGCCGGGCTGGTCAGCGCCGACGTCGGCGGGGCCGCTCGGGGTGGCCGTTTTTGAGGCATCTTTTACGCGACATGTGCAACTGCGGACCGCCTCGTGGCCGTCTCAGAGCAAGTGGGGCCCTTCAGGGGCGAAGAGCGAGAGAGCGGGGACAGGTCGTGGGACGGCGCAAGGGCGGCATAGGGATCGCACTCGTCACGGGGGCGATGCTGGTGAGTGCGACTGCCTGCGGCGGATCCGGGGGCGGCGGCGACAAGGCGGGCGGCGGCGACGCGAAGGCGTCGGGCAAGCCCGGTGCGAGCGCCTCGCCGTCGCCGACGAAGCCCGCGGGCCCGCCGATGCTCCTGGAGACGATCACGCCGCAGACGGGGACCACGGTCGGTGTGGCCATGCCCATCTCGGTGGTCTTCACCAACCCGGTGGCCGCCAAGGCCCGGGCCACGGTCGAGAAGCACATGAAGGTGAGCGCCTCGCAGCCGGTGGCCGGCGCCTGGCACTGGTTCGGCGACAAGCGCGCCGACTGGCGTCCGAAGAGCTACTGGCCGTCCGGCACGAGCGTGAAGGTCGACGCGGAGATGAACGGCGTCGGCAACGGCAACGGGCGCTACGGCGTGCGCACTTACACGCACACCTTCAAGGTCGGCGACGACGTGCGCGCCGATGTGTCGGTGACCGGCCACACCATGAAGGTCACCCGGAACGGCGCGCCCGTGCGCAACCTGTCGATCAACGCCGGCAGCGCCGAGTACCCGACGTGGAACGGCACGATGGCCGTCATCGACAAGGAGAAGGAGGTCCACATGACCTCCTGCAGCGTCGGTATCAGCTGCGACAAGGGCAGCCCCAACTTCTACGACCTGACGCTGCCCTGGGACGTCCACCTGACCCAGTCCGGCACCTACGTGCACTACTCGACGGGCGACCCGAACCCGGGCAGCGGCAGCGCTCGCGGCTCGCACGGCTGCGTCCACCTGTCCATGTCGGACGCCAAGTGGTTCTACGAGCAGGTCAAGCAGGGCGACCCCGTCACCATCACCGGCTCACCCCGGGCCAAGGCCCCGGCCGACAACGGCTACGCCGCCTTCAACCTGGGCTGGGACGAGTGGCTCGCGGGCAGCGCCTCCGGGGAGCAGACGACCTCGGCGCTGTGACGTCCGTAACGGCGGGGGCGGGCGATCACCGCTCGCCGCCGTCGGCGGCGGACTGCTCGCCCGTCACCGACAGCAGCGCCTTGCGCGCTTCCTCCGCCCGGGGCGAGCCCAGCGCCGTGTACAGGGACAGCGCCTGGCGCAGGTGGCCGGCTGCGTCCGCCCGCTCCCCCCTGTCCTGCCGTACGAGGGCCGCGCCGATGTGGGCGCGGGCCTGCTCCTCCTGCTCCCCTATGCCGCGGGCCAGTTCCAGCGCCGACGCGTGCGCCTGCAGGGCCTCCGCGTGCCGTGCGGCGCCCTGCAAGGCCTCGCCCAGGCCGTTGAGGGCGCCCGTCTCCCCGTACGTCTCCCCGGTCCGCCGGAAGTGCGCCAGCGCCTGCCGCTGATGCTCGGCGGCCTCCTCGTACCGGCCCTGACGGCACAGCGCGTTCCCCAGGTTGGACAGTGCGTGCGCCTCTCCCCCGGTGTTCCCGAGCCGCCGGAACAGGGCGAGCGCCTGCTCGAAGCGCCCCGCCGCGGCCGTGTGGTCGCCCAGCCGCGCCAGGACGATGCCCAGGTTGCCCAGGGCGCTGGCCTCCCCGAACGTGTGGCCCGTCCGCCGGTACAGCGCCAGCGCCTGCTGGTACCGCTCGATCGACGCCTGGTAGTCCTCCAGCAGTTCCTGCACGATGCCGAGGTTGTTCAGCACGTCGGCCTCGCCGTGGGCGTCGCCGACCGCGCGGAACAGCTCGACCGCCTTCTCGTGGTGCTCGGCGGCCTCCTGATACCGGCCCTGCAGTTCGTGCAGCACGCCCACGTTGGTGAGGTGGCGGGCCTCGCCGGCCCGGTAGCCGACCCGGCGGCACAGCGTCAGCGCGTCGTCGTGGTGCCGTCGGGCGCTCTCGTAGTCCCCGAGCCGCCGGTGGACCGCGCCGACACAGGCGAGGACGTCGACCTCCCCCCGGACGTCTCCCACCGCGCGGGCCGCCCGCACGGCGTGCGTGTGAACGCTCAGCGCGTCGGCGAAGTGCCCCGAGCGCTCGTAGTGGCGGTGGAGGGTGGTGGCGATCCGCACGGTGTGCCGGGACGGTCCGGGCTCCTCGGTCCTGGAGCACAGGGCCACCAGGGTGGGTTGCGCGGCGCGCAGCCACGCGCGGCACTCGTCGGCCGTGCGCAGCGGCGGCAGACCGGTGTCGGGCGTCTCGACGGCGGGGCGCAGATGCCGTTCGGCGGGATAGAGCACGTCCATGGCCGCCGCCGACGAAGCGAGACAGTGGTCCAGCAGACGGGTGGTGGCCGCGTCGCGCTCCGCCGGCGCGTCGTGCCGGTCCGCGAGCTCCGCGGCGTAGGCGCGCAGCAGATCGTGCATGCCGTGGCGGCCGGGCCCGCTGCGGTGCACCAGATGCGCACGGGAGAGCACGTCCAGGGAGCGCCGCGTCCGTTCCACGCTCTCGCCGGCCAGGGCGGCGGCCGAGTGCACGTCCGCGTCGGGGCCCGGGTGCAGGCCCAGCAGCCGGAAGAGGCGGGCCTCCCGGTCGGGGAGACGGTCGTAGGACCAGGAGAAGACGGCGCGGACGGCGGCCCGGGGATCTCCGTCGCCGGAGTCCAGCAGATCGAGCCGCTTCCGGCGGTCGCGCAGTTCGTCCACGAGCCGGGTCAGGGTCTCGTGGCGACGTGACAGCACCAGTTCGGCCGCCACCCGCAGGGCCAGGGGCAGCCGCCCGCACTGTTCCGCGAGGGCGGCGGCGGCCGCGGGTTCGGCGTCGACGCGCGGCCCGATCAGGGCGCGCAGCAGGACGAGCGCCTCCTGCGGGGAGAGGACGTCGAGGTTCACTCGGTGCGCTCCGTGCACCGAGACCAGGGACGACAGCGAGTCCCGGCTGGTGATCAACACCTTGCACGTGGGGCTCCCCGGCAGCAGCGGGCGCACCTGGGCGGCGGAGGCGGCGTTGTCGAGGAGGACGAGCAGACGGCGTCCGTCGAGCGCCGTGCGGTAGCGCGCCGCCCGGTCGTTGAGCCGCAGCGGTATCTCCTGGCCGGGCACGCCCAGGGCGGTGAGGAATCCGGCGAGCGCCTGGGCGGCGGAGACCGGCTCGTCCGGATCGTAGCCTCGCAGGTCCACGTAGAGCTGCCCGTCGGGGAAGGCCTCGCGCATCCGGTGCGCCCAGCGCACGGCCAGCGCCGTCTTGCCGACGCCCGCGGTCCCGGAGACGGCGGAGACGACCACGGCCGCCCCGCACTCCCCCGCGCCCGGGCCGTCCTCGGCGACCAGATGCCGGGTCAGCTCGGCCAGCTGCTCGTCCCGCCCGCTGAAATGGCTGACCGCCATGGGGAGTTGCGCGGGTATCGGGGCCGCGGCCAGGGCGGGCCCGCCGACGACGACCGGAGCGCGACCTGCGCCCGCCGAGTCCTCCCGCACGGCGCCGCGTGCCATCTCCTCGTACACCGCCCGCAGTTCGCGGCCGGGGGCCACGCCCAGCTCGGCGGTGAGCTGCCGGCGGATCACGGTGTACGCGTCCATCGCCTCGGCCGTCCTCCCGGCGGCGGCCAGACTCCGGATCACCGCCGTGGCGAGCGGCTCGCACAGCGGGTGCTCCGCCAGTAACGGCCGCAGCACCGCGGGCACTTCCTCCGGCCGGTCCTGCTTCAGCAGGACGCGGGCCCAGGCGAGCGCGGCCTCCAGTCGCTCCTGCGTCCACACCGCCCGCACGCGCTCCGCCCACGCCCCCGGCAGCCCCGCCAACGGCACGCCCCGCCACAACCGCAGGGCCTCCTGGAGGAGGGGTGCGCGGCGCGCGTCGGGCAGGTGCGGCTCGTGCCCCCGCGCGACGAGCGAACGGAAACGCAGCAGGTCGACGGCGTGCTCGTCCGCCTCCAGCAGGTATCCCCCGGCGGTCCGGCTGATGCGCAGCGGTGTCGCGGACGCCTGCCCCTCAGGGCCGTCCGCCAGGGGCGCGGCGTCGTCGAGGAGCCGCCGCAGACGGCTGATGTGCGCGTAGAGGACCGACCGGGCCCCCTCGGGCGCGGCGGTGTCCCAGACGCGTTCCATCAACGTGCTCACGGGGACCGGCCGGCCGGCGTCGGCCGCCAGTGCCGCGAGGACCGCTCGACGGCGCGGCTGCCCGGCGTCGACCACGCGCCCGGCGGCGCGCAGTTCCAACGGCCCGAGTAGGTACAGGTTCATCGTGCCTCACGTGGGACGGACGGTGGAACGGCCCTTGCGGCGACGGGGACTTCGCCCGCCGGGAAGGTCCGGGTCCAGGCGGCCTTGCGTCCTTCACTCCGGGGTTGCCGCAGGACAGCCGTCACAAGGTTTTCGCAAGGTTCACCGTAGATCCTCGTCTCACGTGCCGTCAGGCGGATCACGGCAGACGCCGTGTGCCGCCGAGAACACCCACGCCGGCTCGCGCAGGGCTGCCGGGGAGCGATGTCGCCGGCCGCCCTGCCGACGCTCGCGCGAGGCGTGGCTGAGCCGAGCCGAGCCGAGCCGACGCAACGAGAGAATGGAACGTTCATGGGCAAGATGATGTCCCGAGTGAAGAACCGGACGGCCGTCGCCGTCGTCGCGACCGCCTTCATGGCGTCCGGAGTGGTCGTCGCGGGGGCGACGACCGCCTCCGCGGACGGTTGCGTGGGCAGCCTGTGCGGCGCGGTGAAGAACAGGACCGGCGAGACCATGCACTACACGATGAGCCTCGGCGAGGGCCCGCACTACTGCGACGTGTGGAACTGGGGCGGCGGCACCGGGAGTGAGTTCAAGCACGCCAAGTGCAACCAGAAGTCGTTCGGCAACGGCACGAAGGGGGGCAACGGCACCGGCAATGACGTCGACGCGTTCACCTTCGCCAGTCACGGCTACCACGAGCGCTTCTCGCGGGTAGGCACCTGGCACTGGCGCGCCAAGGGCGTCTGGACGAAGGTCCGTACCGGGGAGATCGGCGACTGCGGCATCGGCGACAACAACGAGGTCTGGTGCACCGTGCTCGTGCAGGCCTGAGCCGGAGTGGCGCCGGCGCGGGGGACCGGCGCCCGCGGGGCCCGGAGTACGGGGGGCGGAGGACGGGGGGGGAGGACGGGGGCCCGGGCGTCCGCGGGGGGCGGAGTAGGGGGGTGGAGGACGGGGCCCGGGCGTCCGCGGGGCCCGGAGTACGGGGGCGGGCCCGGCGGACGCCGGCGGCGCAGACGCCCGGGGGACGTCTGCGCCGCCGCGTGTGCCGTACAGGGGGGCGGCGCGCGGAAAACTGCCGTGCGTCGGTTCGCGCGCTTCTGCGATCATCCCCGGATGGCGCGGAGTCTCGCATCGCTGGTCGTCCGGCACACCCGCCCCCTCCCTCTCCCCCAGGGGCTCCGCCGGGCAAGGAGCCGCCGCCGCGCGGCAGTTCGACGCGGCGCTGACATCCGTGGGCTTCAGGCTCTGCGCGAGGCGACCACGGTGCGCCCCTGATCTCCCCGGGGGCGCAACCGGTGTGGTTACACGACGCCCTGGGCCGTCATCGCCTCGGCCACGCGAAGGAAGCCCGCGACGTTGGCGCCCAGCACGTAGTCGTCGGGGGCGCCTCCGTAGGCTTCCGCGGTGGCGCGGCACTGCGCGTGGACGCTCTGCATGACCGCGGCCAGCCGCTTCTCCGTCTGCTCGAAGGTCCAGACGTCACGGGAGGCGTTCTGCTGCATCTCCAGCGCCGAGGTGGCCACGCCGCCCGCGTTGGCGGCCTTGCCCGGTCCGAAGAGGATGCCCGCCTCCCGGAACACCTCGATCGCCTCCGGGGTGCACGGCATGTTGGCGCCCTCGGCGACGGCCCGGACGCCGTTCTTCACCAGCGCGGCCGCGTCCGGTGCGCCCAGCTCGTTCTGCGTGGCGCACGGCAGCGCGACGTCGCAGGGCACGTCGAAGACCGAGCCCCGCTCGGAGAAGCGTGCCGTGGGCCTGGCCTCCGCGTACGCCGACAGACGCGCCCGCCGCGCTTCCTTGATCGTCTTCAGCAGTTCCAGGTCGATGCCGTCCGCGTCGACGAGGTACCCGGAGGAGTCGGAGCAGGCCACCACCGACCCACCCAGCGCGTGCACCTTCTCGATCGCGTAGAGGGCCACGTTCCCGGAGCCGGAGACCACGACCTTGCGGCCGTCGAAACCGTCCGCGCGCGTGGCCAGCATCTCCTGCGCGAAGTACACCGCGCCGTAGCCGGTCGCCTCGGTCCGCGCCTGCGAGCCGCCCCACGAGACGCCCTTGCCGGTCAGCACCCCCGCCTCGAAGCGGTTGGTGATCCGCTTGTACTGGCCGAAGAGGTAGCCGATCTCGCGCCCGCCCACCCCGATGTCGCCCGCGGGGACGTCCGTGTGCTCGCCCAGATGCCGGTACAGCTCGGTCATGAACGCCTGGCAGAAGCGCATGACCTCGCCGTCGGTACGGCCCTTGGGGTCGAAGTCCGAGCCGCCCTTGCCGCCGCCGATCGCCAGTCCGGTCAGCGCGTTCTTGAAGATCTGCTCGAAGCCCAGGAACTTCACGATGCCCAGATTGACGCTCGGGTGGAACCGCAGACCACCCTTGTAGGGGCCGAGCGCGCTGCTGAACTCCACCCGGAAGCCGCGGTTGACCTGCGCGCGTCCCGCGTCGTCCACCCACGGCACCCGGAAGATCAGCTGACGCTCCGGCTCGCACAGCCGCTCGGCGATCAGCGCCTCCACGTACTCCGGATGCGCCTGCATCGCCGGTGCCAGCGTGTGCAGCACCTCGCCGACCGCCTGATGGAACTCGCTCTCTCCGGGGTTGCGCCGGCAGACTGCCGCGTAGACGGCCTCGATGTGAGCACTGGGGTTCATACGCGTCTGCTCTCCTCTTCGTCCGCCAGGCGCCTTCGCCTCGTCCGGCACGCCTGGCCGCTGTTTCGTCCATCCATACGCACGACAGGTGTCACCGTGTCAGGGAAGAACCCCCGACGGGGGGACCCGAGGCCGTCACCGGCCCACAACTCGCCCGAATTCACCAGCTTTCGCCGCTCCGCCGATCCGTCCCGGGGCGCGCTTACCTGAGAGGTCATCGACCGCGGTGCGGCCGCGGTGCCAGCATCGTCGGCGTCAAGGAGTCGACGAGACGGAGGACGTCATGACCGCCTACGCGATCGCCCATCTGCGAGAGGCCGCCCCCCACCCGGAGATCGCCGAGTACATGGAGCGCATCACCGACACCCTCGCGCCCTACGGGGGCCGCTTCCTGGTGCACGGCGCGCAGCACGAGGTGAAGGAGGGCGGCTGGCCCGGACACGTCGTGGTGATCGGCTTTCCCTCGCTGTCCCGGGCGCGTGAGTGGTGGGACTCGGCCGCGTACCAGGAGATCGCTCCGCTGCGTTCGCGGCACATCGAGGGCGACATCATCCTCGTCCCGGGCGTCGCCGACGGATACGACCCGGCGGCCACCGCCCGGGCGATGCTGGAGGCGCTGCCCGCCCGGTAACCCTCCAAAGCCCCCGTAGCGGTCACCCCCCAGCGCCGGCACCCCTCCCGCGCCCGCGCCCGCGCCCGCGCCCGCGCCCGCGCCCGCGTCCGCGTCTGTCCGCGTCTGTGCGAGGGTCGCGCGACGGCGACCGCCCAAGGCCCGATCGGAGCCGCCCCGCCGCCACCGGGCGACCTCTCGACAAATAGACTGCGCGCAGATAGTCTGTAGACACATCATCCAGTCGAGGAGGTCGACCCCCCATGTGGAAGTACGAGCACGGCATCGAGACCAGCGCCGCTCCCGAGGCGATCTGGCGGCTCTGGGCGGACGTCGAGAACTGGGGCGCCTGGAACGCCGAGATCGAGAAGGTCGAGATCGACGGCCCGTTCACGACGGGCGCCCACATCACGATGACGCCGCCCGGGGACGACCCGGTACTGCTGCGCGTCGCCGAGGTCACCGAAGGCGAACTGTTCGTCGACGAGGCCCGCTTCGGGGATCTGCTGCTGCGGACCGCCCACCGGATCGAGCGCCTCGGCCACGACCGCAGCCGGGTGGTGTACCGCATGGAGATCAGCGGCCCGGGCGCCGACGAGGCCGGACCTCAGATCGGCCCGGGCATCACCGCCGACTGGCCCGAGACCATGGCCTCCCTGGTCGAGCTGGCTCAGCGCTGATGCCCCTCAGCCCCGACGACAGCCCCGGACTACTGCTGTGGCACGCCACGCTCCGCTGGCAGCGCGACATCGCCGCGACCCTCGCCCCGCTCGGTCTCACGCACGTCCAGTTCGTGCTGCTCGCCTGCGCATGGTGGCTCAACTCCCAGGGTGAGCGTCCCAATCAGCTGACTCTGGCCCGACAGGCGGGCACGGACGTCAAGATGACCTCCCAGGTCCTGCGCACCTTGGAGCAGAAGGGACTCGTCACCCGCGAGGCCGACCCGGCCGACGCCCGCGCCAAGCGCCTGCGCGTCACCGAGGCCGGCGCGGACCTGGCCCCCCGCGCGATCGCCGCCGTCGAGCTCGCCGACGCGCGCTTCTTCCAGCCGGTGCCCGTCGACCAGGTCGTCCCCCTCCTCCGCCGCCTGGCCCACCCCGCCCCCGACCCCCCGGCAGACCCGCACTGACCGCCTGACCTCCCGGTCGGCCGACCGGGAGGCATCCAGTTCAACGCTGCCTACTTGAGGTAGGCGGCAGCCCGAAGGAGGCCGCGTCTCTTCCAGGACCTCGGCCGGGGGATCCTCGAAGCCACCGCTGTCCGCAGCCACAGCCGTCTCCCGTCCCGTCCTGGTCGCCCGCGCCTGCGCGTCGACCCAGTCCAGGGGCCACCCGGATTCCCGCACTCCGCCTCGCAACCGCCCGGGCAGCGCACCGCGTCTTCACCGGCACCTATGGGAGTTGCGCAACCGGGCAACCGATGCAACCGACACCTCTGGAGGACGTACGACGTGGGCATCATCGGTTGGATCATCCTCGGCCTGCTCGCCGGAGCCATCGCCAAGATCCTGCTCCCCGGACGTGATCCGGGCGGATTCATCGGCACCACCCTCATCGGCATAGCCGGCGCCTTCGTGGGCGGCTGGATCTCCGCCCGCTTCCTCGACCGCCCCGTGGAGAAGCACTTCTTCGACCTCTACACCTGGGGCGCGGCTGTCGGCGGCGCCCTCGTGCTGCTCATCGCTTACCGCCTGCTGTTCGGCAACTCCCGCGACTGAACAGCGGATCGACCGGCGCGATCGCCGTCGCGGCCTCCGTCCTCGAAGACGCGACGGCGACCGCGACGGCAGGGTGACAGAGGCTCGGCCTGGCCATCGTCCACGGCTGATGAGCATCAGGCCCAACCGGGCACCGCGACCCCTCGGCCTGACCATGATCCACACCAGTCCCTGCGCGACACCTGATCCAAGACCCCCGAAGGCCCCTGAAGTTCGCACGCGTCACGGGTGACGTCACGGGCGGGCGGCAGTGCCTTGTCCTGCGTGTCCTGCGCGCCCTGCGTGTCCTGCGCGCCCCGCGGGTCCCGCGTGTCCTGCGTGTCCCGCGGGGGATCTCCCGTGTCGGGGATGTGGGCGCGCGTCCGGTCGTCGCTGCCGGTCGTGGACCGCGGCCCGCCGGGGTCGCTCGGCAGCGACCCCGGCGGACGCGCACCACGTCAGCGGGTCAGCACTTCAGCGGATTACGGCAGCGGCGGGTAGGCGTTCTGCACCAACTGCTGGAACTGGGCCGGGAACCAGTGGCCGGCCAGCGGCGAGTTCGGCAGTGCGCCCGTCGGACTGTTGCCGTTGCGGGCGTTGCCCCCGTACGTCGGGTCGCACATCCGGTCGAAGCCCTTGCCCTCGTCGTTGGGGACGGCGGCGCTGTTGCCGTCCGACTCCCCCGGCGGCTTGACCCACACATACGCGTCGATGCCGGCGGCCGGAGCCGCGGTGGGCCGTTCGCCGAGGCCCGCTCCGCTCTGGTTGCACCAGTTGCCGGCGTGCAGGCGCCGGTCGGTGCGGCTGCCGTCGACGTAGCCGTCCACGGTGGTCGGCGAGGCGGGACCGGTGGGCCGGGCGGCGCCGCCCCAGCCGTTGCGCGAGGTGTCGATCAGCATGCCCAGACCGGATCGGAACCCGGCCGCCACGAGCTTGTCACGCAGGGCCTGCGCGAAGGACTGCTCGTCCACGTACTGGTTCCAGTCCACCCACTTCGACTGTCGCACCGTCTGACCGTTCACCGTGTCGGTGATCTTCAGGTACGGCTCTTTGGTGGGGCTGTAGTTGGCGGTGTTGACGATGAAGCCGGCCACGTCGTCCACGCTCGCGCCGTTCGACGTCGCGACCTTCTGGAATTCCTGCACCGCGGGACCCAGGTTGCTGTCCCAGCCGAGCCAGCCGTGGTGCGCGGCGTCGATGTAGTTGTAGACGTTCGGGATGGCGCCCAGCTTGTCCAGGGCGTAGCCGACGCCCTTCTCGTAGTTGCCGTTGGCCTTCATGGTGACGCAGGCGTCGGTGGTGGTGTTGGTGCCGCCGGCGTTGGTGACCAGGTTGGGCAGCGAGTCCGGTTCGATGACCGTGGCGATCCGCAGGCCCGCGTACCGAGGTTCGGACAGGATGGAGGCGATGGGGTCGATGTACTGGGTCTTGTACTTGTCGAGGTCGCCGGGTCCCAGTTCGCCGTTGGAAGCGAGGGCGGCGCAGTCGCGGCCGGGCAGGTCGTAGATGACGAGCTGGACGACGAGGTCGCCGGAGCCCCTCTGCTTCAGGGCCTCGTCGAGGTGGGCCCGTAGGCCCATGCCGCCGCCGACGCCGTTGACGGCCGCGATCCGGTCGAGCCAGACGGCGGTGGGCTGGTCGGCGATGCGGCTGCCGCCCGGTTCGGCGGCGGCCTTGGCGGACCACTCGGGGTTCACGTACACCTTGGCGCCGGTGTAGGGGTTGTCCACACGGCTGCCGCCGCCACCGCCGCCCCCTCCGGTACCCCCGCCGGCGGTTCCTCCCGTGTCCCCGCCCGTTCCACCGCCGGCGCCTCCCCCGGTGTCCCCGCCGGTGCCGCCGCCCGTACCCCCACCGGTGCCCGCGCCGCTGTCGATGTTGCAGGCGACGCCGTCGAGCGTGAAGGCGGCGGGCACGCTGTTGGCTCCGCTGTAGGAGCCGTTGAAACCGAAGCTGACCGCACCGCCGCTCGCCAGCGTGCCGTTGTAGCTCTCGTTGGCGGCGGTGACGTCGGCGCCGCTCTGGGTGATCTTCGCGTTCCAGCCGTTGGTGACCTTCTGGCTTCCGGCGTACGACCACTTCACCGACCAACCCGACTTGGTGGCCGCGTTGTTGGTGATGGTCACGGCCGCGGTGAAGCCGGTGTCCCACTGGCTCTGCACCTTGTAGTCGACGGTGCAGGGGATGGCCGAGGTGGCCGCGCCGGCCTGGCCGACGAGGAGCGTCGTCCCCGACAACCCGGCGACCAGCGCCAGGGCGACGAGCAGCGATGTCCTGGTGTGACTCATGAGTGGGGGCTTCCTTCTCTCGATGGGGCCTGACGAATGGAGGGCTGCGCGAAAGGTCTCCTCGCGCCTGGAGGCGCGCGAAAGCTCCGTCACGCAGGCGTGCGCGCGAAAGCTCTCGTGGTCCGACGCCCACGCGGCGGCGGTCCCCCGGCGGAAAAGAGCGCAGGGACAGTTCGGGGACGGGCCGCGGGAGCGGTCCCTCATGCCTCGTGGTGCGCGTGGGTGCCGACCGCCGACTACCGACGGGACGGATCGTCCGTGGGACCGGGACCGGGACGGGGACCGGGACCGGGTTCGGGTTCGGGTTCGGGTTCGGGACCGAGATCGGGACTTGGACCGGGACCGGGACCGGGTTCGGGTTCAGGACCGGGTTCGGGACCGGGATCGGGACCGGGACCGGGACCGGGATCGGCACCAGTTCCGGTTCCGGGCGGCCGCCAGGCCCGTCCGGACTGCCGACCACGCGGACCCGAGGGGCCTGCGTACTCGACAGACGCCGCCCTTACACCTGCTGACGGCCCGTCAAACGACGGTCGTCGCCGCCGTGGCGCCCTGGTCGAGAGCACGAGCCGACCCGTGCCCGGGAGGAGTGCGACCGAACTGCGGCCGACCAAAAGTACTGAACGCGGGGGGTGTCGCATGAGCGAGTCCTTGCAGCTTGGCGCGCCGCTACGGACGCGTCGAGTGACGGAATCGCTCCCACTGGTGAGGAGGAAGTTAACGCCCACCGCCCGGATTTCCTAGGGCTCTTGCGAGACTTTCCCTCCCACTGGCCCGGTTCGGACTTCGAACGCACCGACGTCTTGACCGCGTCGGCATTCGTCCCCACGATGGGAGCGCTCCCACTGGATTCGGACCTTGGCATCTCTCCATGAGTCGCACGACGCAAGGAGGAACAGCACATGGAACCTGTACGCGCACCCAGAGCCGCGGCCACGCCCACAGCGACTGCCAGAACCCCCGCGTCGCATACGCGCCCATCGCCGACGCCGGTGTGAGGGCCCAAATCGTCGACGGACGCGGCCGATCGGGCACGTCATTCCGGCGACTCCGTGCCCGTCCCCTGTTCGGGAGCGCTCCCAGCATGGCCGTAAAGACGTGCTGCAGGCCTCCGCCCGCTGGTGAACTCATGTGCTCGCCCACCCCCGGCCGGTAAGATCGGTGATCTCGTGGGGGGAGGTGGTCATGGGCAGACGGCGCCCGGGGACACCGACGCTGGAGGAGGTGGCCGCCCACGCACAGGTGGGACGGGGCACGGTCTCCCGTGTCGTCAACAACGCGGCGGGCGTGAAGGAATCGACGCGCCGAGCCGTGCAGCGGGCCATCGAGGAACTGGGGTACGTGCCCAATCTCGCGGCGCGTTCCCTGGCCGGCCGGCGGGCCGACGCCGTCGCCCTGGTCATGACGGAGCCGGACTGGCGCATGTTCGCCGAGCCCTTCTTCTCCGAGACCGTCCGCTCGCTCGGTGACGCGCTGACGGACACCGGGATCCAGTTGTTGCTGACCCTGGTCCGCTCGGACGCCGAGCGACAGCGCTTCCTCGAGTACGCGCGCGGCGGCCGGGTCGACGGGGCCCTGCTGATGTCCGTGCACGCCGGCGATCCACTGCCCGACATGCTCGCCGACGCCCGGTTGCCCACCGTTCTCCTCGGACGCCGCTCTGGTGAGGAGTACATCAGCTACGTCGACGCGGACAACATCGGCGGGGCCCGCACCGCCGTCTCCCACCTTCTGCGACAGGGCCGAAGGGTCGTGGCGACCATCACCGGACCGCTCGACCTCTACGCCGCACAGTGCCGGTTGCGCGGTTACGAGGAAGCCCTGACGCTGGCGGGCCTGGGCGGCGAGCAGTTCCGCGTCGCCGAGAGCGACTTCACGGCGGACAGCGGACGCCGGGCCATGGCCGAGCTCCTCGAACGGCACCCGGACATCGACGGCGTCCTCGCCGCGTCGGACACCACGGCCGCGGGTGCTCTGGAGGCCCTGCGCGCCGCTGGACGCCGGGTTCCCGAGGATGTCGCCGTGATCGGTTTCGACGACTTTCCGCTGGCCCAGCGGACCGAACCCCGTCTGACGACGGTGCGGCAGCCGATCGAGGAGATCGGTCGGGCCATGGTCCGGCTGCTCCTGGAGGAGATGGAAGAGGGCGCGGTTGCCTGGCGTCACGTCATCCTGCGCACGGAGCTCGTCGTACGCGAATCCGCCTGATCCCCGCCTGCCGGCGTGTCTCGCCAGTGCTCCCGGCACGGATGTGGCGCGGCAGCGCGCCCCCCTCCGACCTGCGGTGACGACATCGGGTTGGACAGGTTCATGCCGACAGTCTTGTCAGTCCCGCGAACCCTCCCTACAGTCCCAGCGGAACCGGATTGGGAGCGCTCCCATGCACAAGTCGCGGGAACGCTCCCGTTACCCCCCTCCCTCTGAAGAGGATCCGCATGCGTCCTTCACCGCACCATGCCCCCCGCGCGCGTGGCCTGCTCGGCGCGCTGCTCGCCTCACTCGTCTCACTCGCCGCGCTGGTGCTGACCGCGCCGGCGGCGCACGCCGACACCACCGTGTGCCAGCAGTTCGGGTCGACGACGATCCAGGGCCGCTACGTCGTCCAGAACAACCGCTGGGGCACCAGCGACGCCCAGTGCATCAACGTCACCGACTCGGGCTTCCGCATCACCCAGGCCGACGGGTCCGTCCCCACGAACGGCGCCCCGAAGTCGTACCCGTCCGTCTTCAACGGCTGCCACTACACCAACTGCTCGCCCGGCACCAACCTCCCCGCCCAGCTCCGCGGCATCTCCAGCGCGCCCACCAGCATCTCGTACGGCTACGTCAACAACGCGGTGTACGACGCCGCCTACGACATCTGGCTCGACCCCACGCCCCGCACCGACGGCGTGAACCGGACCGAGATCATGATCTGGTTCAACAAGGTCGGGTCGGTCCAGCCCGTGGGCTCCCCGGTCGGCACCGCCTCCGTGGCGGGGCGCGACTGGCAGGTGTGGTCCGGCAACAACGGCTCGAACGACGTCCTGTCGTTCGTCGCCCCGTCGACGATCACGAGCTGGTCCTTCGACGTCATGGACTTCGCGCGGCAGGCCGTCTCCCGGGGACTGGCCCAGAACAGCTGGTACCTGACGAGCATTCAGGCCGGTTTCGAGCCGTGGCAGAACGGCTCGGGCCTCGCCGTGAACTCGTTCTCCTCGTCCGTCAACACGGGCACCTCGACCGACCCGGGCGGCCCCGGCGGGTCCACGACCTGCAAGGTGGCGTACGCGACGAACGTCTGGCAGGGCGGCTTCACCGCCGACGTCACCGTCACCAACACCGGCTCCTCCGCCGTGAGCGGCTGGAAGGTGGCGTTCACGCTGCCGTCCGGGCAGCAGATCACCAGCGGCTGGGGCGCGAACGTCTCCCCGTCCTCAGGCGCCGTCACCGCGAGCAACCTGGCCTACAACGCGGACATCGCGGCCGGCGGCCGGGTCGCCTTCGGGTTCCAGGGCGCCTACAGCGGCGCCTTCGCCAAGCCCTCCGCATTCACCCTGAACGGCACCGCCTGCACCACCGTGTGACGCTCGTTCCCCCTCGGGGCCCGTCGGTCGCACCACGCGGCCGGCCGGCCCGGAGGCCGCGGGGGCCGTGGCGGCCCCGG
This sequence comes from Streptomyces sp. NPDC058291, assembly GCF_042880855.1. NCBI lineage: Bacteria > Bacillati > Actinomycetota > Actinomycetes > Kitasatosporales > Streptomycetaceae > Streptomyces > Streptomyces sp. NPDC058291. The sequence continues at coordinate 32,647 of NZ_JBHVYK010000044.1, read as the reverse complement.
GGGCGGCAAGAAATGACGCGGCACCGGACGACGGCGGCTGCGGGGTGGCGGCGGACGTCAGCCGCGGAGCCCGGTGAGGAAGTCCACGAGCGCCGCGTTCACCTCCGCCGGACGCTCCTGCTGCGTCCAGTGCCCGCACCCCTCCAGCCTGAGCGGCTCGCGTCGCAGATCGGGCATCAGGTCCGGGAGCGCCGCGATGAGTTCGGGCGTTCCCGGGAAGGCCGGGACCAGATCGCGGTCCCCGTAGACGTACAGCGCGGGAACGCTCACGACCGCCTGGTGCCAGGCCGCCGTCAGCTCCCAGTTCCGGTCGAGGTTGCGGTACCAGTTGAGCGCGCCGGTGAAGCCCTGCGAGAAGCTGTCGGTGAGGACGTCGAGATCGGCCTCGGTCAACCACTCCGGCAGGACCTCGGGATCGGGCATCGTCTCCAGCCACCCCCGCCCGGGCTCGATCAGCGGCTGCTTGCCCCGAGCGGCCTCCGGGGCGTCGCCGGACGCCATGCAGAAGAACTTCCGCAACGTCGTGCGCGGGTCCTTGGCGAACTCCGCGTCCGCAACGCCGGGTCGGTTGAAGTAGTTCCAGTAGAAGCGGCCGTCGAACATGCGGTCCATCGCGGCGAGCGGAGGTTCCGTCCCCCGGAAAGGCGGCGGCACGCTGAGCCCCGCCACCCCCAACACCACGTCCGGCCGCAGCAGCGCGGTGTGCCAGGCGACCGGCGCACCCCAGTCGTGACCGACGACGTACGCCTGCTGCTCACCGAGCGCGTGGATCAGCCCGACGACGTCGCCGACCAGGTGGAGGATGCTGTACGCGTTCACGTCCTGGGGGTGGTCGCTGCGGCCGTATCCGCGCTGGTCGGGTGCGACGACCCGGAAGCCGGCGGCGGCCAGCGGGGCGAACTGGTGCTGCCACGAATGCCACGACTCGGGAAAGCCGTGCAGGAGCACGACCAGAGGACCTTCGCCGGCCTCCGCGACGTGCAGCCGGATCCCGTTCACGTCGATCACTCGATGCTCAACCATGTGCAAAAGCATATGCCTCCTGATCTTCGCGCAGAGATCCGGTCCGCCGACGGCACGGGTCGCGGGAACCGATCACCGTCCGGCACAAAGGCGTTCGGCTTTCCGTGGTCCCGTGCAGCGACAGGCGAGCTGCCGAGCGGGCTTACCGCCCCGGTCGGGCGGCCTCCGGCCAGTCGAGGGCCGCGCGAGCACGGTGGACCGCCTCCTCTGGGGTCAGCCGTCCGCCGTGTTCGAAGACGTCCGTGAAGGCCGGTCCGCCCAGGGCCGTCCGTGCCGTCGTCGTGACACGGTCGACGTCTCCGCGCTCGGCGGGGCGGGAGCGGGCCCCCACCCCGCGACGGGCCGCGTCCGCCGCCCCGAGCAGCACGGCTCACCGGTCCCGCGGGCGCTCACCGGCGCGGAACCCGAACGCGCCCGCGCGGGTGGTCGCCCCGCACGCCGTCCCCGAGGCGCCCGCTGCCGCCCCTGGGTGGCGGCCCGACCGCCCGTGACCCCGCGTTCCGGGGGCCGCACCGCACCGACACACCCACGGCGCAGGCCCCGTCCCCAGACGATGCGGAGATCACGGCATGAGCACCTCGCCAGACACCACGCTCCCTTCCGGGAAGGGAATCCTCGCCGCACGCGGCACCGAGAGCGGTGGCCGGGGCGGGGGCGGGGAGCGACAAGCGCTCCCGCTGCCTCAGCGGCGGCAGGACTTCCCGTCGCCGCGGCCTCGACGTCTCCCGGATTCCCGTCAGCCGCCAGATCTGTACCAAACGGAAAAAAAGTCCTATATTTTCACCTACCTCTGCCGGGTGATGTGGTGCGTCGAGCACCGTTCCGAGGGGCTGCCCGGAAGCGGGTAGCCGGAGTGCCACGCGGAGGTTGTGGTGATGTCTTTCCGCTCCATCAGTCGCTTGTTCCCGTATTCCGATGACGTCGACCGTGTGACGGGCTTCCGGGGAGGCAGCGCGTGAACTGGCGTGACCTGGCGGCATGCCGCTTCGAAGATCCAGAACTCTTCTTCCCCATCGGCGAGGACGGTCCGTCGAGACTGCAGATCGAGCAGGCCCGCGCCGTCTGCAATCGGTGCCCCGTCATGACCGCCTGCGGCAGCTGGGCGCTGCACAGCGGCGAGTACGACGGCGTGTGGGGCGCCATGACGGCAGGCGAGCGCCGGGCGTTGCGGCTCTGGCGCGAGACCTGAGCCCGGGTCCCCCACCGGAGCCGAGCGCAAGCGGAACGCCCCCCACCCGACGGGGAGCCTTCACGATTCACGCACAACAGGAACACCCCCTCATCACCTTCGATATGCTCCTGGCGCTTCGTTCGCACCACCGAGGGGGGATTCCTCATGCGCAAGCGCCACGCCCTGGCCGCTCTCGCGGCCGCGGGCGCCATAGCCGCGATCACGGCGGGACCGGCCCAGGCCACCGAGTACTCGTCAGCGCTGAAGGTCAAGGGCGTCCAGTACGACGCCCCAGGCGCCGACTCCAACCGGTGCTCCGGCGGCAACACCAAGAACGAGTACCTCACGATCAAGAACTACTCGCGCACCGCGACGGTCGACCTCAAGGGCTACGTCGTGAAGGACGCGACCGGCAACAAGTTCACCTTCACCGCCAGCCACAGACTGGAGCCCGGCGACCATGTGAACCTGCGCGGCGGCAGGGGCGCCGACTCCGACGCGGGCAACGTCGTCTACCGCCAGAACTGCAACTTCATCTGGAACAACGACAAGGACACCATCTACCTGCTCAAGCCCACCGGCGCCAAGGCGGACGTCCACTCCTACACCAAGCGCGCCAACGACGCCGACGGCAACGGTTACATCGCCTACCACGGCTGACTCCCCGCCGAGGCGACCCCGCGTCCCGCCTCCCCGGCCGGCGCAGGACGCGACGCCGTCTCCTCCGGCTCGGCCGCACACGGCGGGCCGGACGGGACAGCGTTCGCGCTTCCCCACCCGCGCTTCCTCGCGAGTCCGCGGCGGACGATCCTTTCCGCGCACCGCGCACAGGGTTGACATCCGGCTCGGCGGGGATCGAGCATCCCGCCTGCAAGCTGCCGTTTGAATCGATTCAACACAGGTACTCCGCGTCGGGGCCAGAGGGAAGCGAGCTCTGCGAGATTCGCGTCCGGTGACCCGCCGGCTGCACGGCGGACGCACGACATGCGGCAGGCGCCGCCCGACGGTCGTGGGCGACGCCTGCCGTGGTCGGGCTGTGGGTCACTCGACCTTGGCCCAGTCGAGGGTGCGCTCCACCGCCTTCTTCCAGCCCGCGTATCCTTCCTCGCGCTGGTCCTCGGACCACTGGGGCTCCCAGCGCTTCGACTCCTGCCAGTGGGTGCGCAGTTCGTCGGTGTCCCGCCAGAAGCCGGTGGCCAGGCCCGCCGCGTAGGCGGCGCCCAGCGCGGTGGTCTCGGCCACCACCGGGCGGCTGACCGGCACGCCCAGGACGTCGGCCTGGATCTGCATGCACAGGTCGTTGGCGGTGACGCCGCCGTCGACCTTGAGCACGTCGAGGTGGACTCCGGAGTCCTGCTCCATGGCCTCGACGACGTCGCGGCTCTGGTAACAGATGGACTCCAGGGTCGCCCGGGCCAGGTGACCGCTGTCGTTGTACCGGGCCAGGCCGACGATCGCGCCGCGGGCGTCGGAGCGCCAGTACGGTGCGAACAGGCCCGAGAAGGCGGGCACGAAGTACATCCCGCCGTTGTCCTCGACGGTGCGCGCGAGCGTCTCGCTCTCCGCGGCATCGTTGATGATCTTCATCTGGTCGCGCAGCCACTGCACCGCGGACCCGGTGACGGCGATGGAGCCCTCCAGGGCGTAGATCGCCGGGCTGTCGCCGAACTGGTACGCCACGGTGGTGAGCAGACCGTGCTGTGAACGCACCAGCTCCGTACCGGTGTTGAGGACGAGGAAGTTGCCCGTGCCGTAGGTGTTCTTCGCCTCGCCCGGCGCGTAGCAGACCTGTCCCACCGTGGCTGCCTGCTGGTCGCCGAGCACCCCGGTGATGGGGATGGCGGCGCGCAGGGGCCGGGAGGTGCGGGTCACGCCGAACGCCTCGCCGTGGGACGACGGGTTGATGGTGGGGAGCATCTGCCGGGGGATGTCGAAGAAGCCCAGCAGTTCGTCGTCCCAGTCGAGGGTCTCCAGGTCCATCAGCATGGTGCGACTGGCGTTGGTCACGTCGGTGGCGTGGACGCCGCCGTCGGGGCCGCCGGTCAGGTTCCACAGGACCCAGGCGTCCGTGTTGCCGAAGAGGGCGTGGCCCTGTTCGGCCGCCTCGCGGACGCCGTCGACGTTCTCCAGGATCCACTGGATCTTGCCGCCGGAGAAGTAGGTCGCCGGCGGCAGTCCCGCCTTGCGGCGGATGACGTCGCCCTTGCCCGAGCGCTCCAGCGCCGCGGCGATGGAGTCGGTGCGGGTGTCCTGCCAGACGATGGCGTTGTAGTAGGGACGTCCGTTGCGCGGATCCCACACCACGGTGGTCTCGCGCTGGTTGGTGATGCCGATCGCGGCCAGGTCCTCGGGGGCGAGGTTGCCGTGGCGCAGCGCGTTCTGCATCACCGAGTTGGTGCGTTCCCAGATCTCCACCGGGTCGTGTTCGACCCACCCCGACCGCGGAAGGATCTGGGCGTGCTCCAGCTGGTGCTTCGCCACCTCGTTGCCGGCGTGGTCGAAGATCATGAATCGGGTGCTGGTGGTGCCTTGGTCCACCGCGCCCACGAAGTCAGCCATGGGTTGCCGCCTCTGCTGTGGGGGTCATTCCTCGGGGGACGGAACGCGGCCGGGAGGCTCCGGCTCCGCCGTCGGCAGGAATCGGCCGACGAAGAGCTTGTACAGGAACGCGCCGAGCAGGCCGCCGATCAGCGGACCGACGATGGGCACCCAGAAGTAGAGGTTCCCGTACTGATCTCGCCATGCTGTGCCGTAGCCCGTGATGAAGCTGGCCAGTCGGGGCCCGAAGTCACGTGCCGGGTTGATCGCGTATCCCGCGTTGGTGCCCCACGCCATGCCGATGGCCACGACGATCAGACCGACGATGAACGGGGCCAGGTTGGCGCCCGGTGGCGTGTTCAGCAGGTCCGTGACGGCCAGGATCAGCAGGAGCAGGATGGCGGTGCCGATGATCTGGTCGCGGAACGCGCCCCACTCGTGGACCGGCAGGTTGGGATTGCCGTTGGCGGGGAGCGTGGAGAACACGCCCTGCGTCTTGATGGTGTGTCCGGGGTCGGCCTTGGCCAGTGCCTCGGTGTAGTTCCACCGCACGATGAGGGCCGCCACGAAGGCGCCGGCGGTCTGGGCCAGCGCGTAGGGCGCGACCTTGCTCCAGGGGAAGCCCTTGAACGCGGCCAGGGCCACCGTGACCGCCGGATTGAGGTGGGCGCCGCTCAGTCGCGCGGCGACGTAGACGCCCAGGGTGACGCCGAGGCCCCAGGCCCAGGCGATGCTGTCGTGGTTTCCGAGTCCTCCCGGTGGCGTCGTGAGCGCTCCGCCGGCGACCACCTGGGCCACCACGCCACAGCCGAAGAGGATGAGAATCATGGTGCCGGCGAACTCGGCCGACAGTTCGCCGACCAAACCGGACCTTTTAAGTCGCTCAGCCATGGAAGCCCGCTTCCCGCCGACCAGGAGTCGGCACGTTCGACTGCTCGAGGTCTCCCGTACAACAGCATAGGGCGATCATGGACAAAGCGCACAAATCAGAGGATCTACGATCCGACGGCACCGCTCACAGCGTGAGCAGCCGGACGAGCAGCGCCAGCGACGTCCCCCCGGTGAGCAGGGAGCCCACGATGGCGAACACCCGGTAGACCGTCGTCACGTCCCACCCCTCGATCTCGAACCGGCTGGGGTCGGCCGAGTCGTAGCGGACCACCACGGGAGCGCCCACGGCGAAACGGCCGGCCACGGAGTCGCGGCCGAACCGGGAGGCCTGCCGGCACGCCACGCCGTCCCCCGTCGTCCAGGCCGCGACGGGGTGGTAGTACCTGCCCCCCTCCGAGTCCCGCCGGAGATCGTGACGCACGATCCATCCCTGCGCGGTGACACCGGTGCGCCGCAGGGCCTCGGCGCGGCGCAGGCCGTACACGCCGGCGCAGAGGAAGGACACCCCGATCACGAGCGGGATGAGCGAGAAAAGCCATTCACGTTCCATGTGGGGTGCGACGCCTGAACAGGGACGACGGTTGCGCGCGGGGCCGGCGTGACCCCAAGGCGGCCCAGAACGCGCAGGGGTGGCGAAGACGCGCCGTGCGGGTGGGGACGACGCGGTCCGGGACCAGGGACAGCGGCGCCCGGCGTGACCAGGGCGGCGTCTACGGGCCGTCGGGGTCGCCGGTGCGGGCGAAGCGGGTCCAGTAGTCGATCGTCGTGTCGGCCAGCCGGCGCTGGGCCGCGGTCAGGTCGCGCGGACGGCCGCCCAGGCCGAACAGGTAGGGCAGTTGGCAGGCCTGGCCGTTCGCCTTCGGCTGCCGGGCCCGTTCGCCGCGAGTCGCGGGCGGCCGAGTGACCTCAGTGCCGGACGCGGACGACGAGCTTGCCGGTGGCGCGGTCGTGCTGCATGTCGTCGTGAGCCTGCGGGACCTGTTCCAGACCGTCGTAGACGCGATCCACGGGGAAGGCCAGCCGACCGGCCGCGACGGCGTCGACGATCTCCTGGAACGCCTCGCGGGGCAGGTCCGACGCGTCGCCGAAGTAGCCGGCCAGCCGCACGCCCCGGGGCAGGTACTCGTTCGGGGAGAAGTCGCGGACCGTCCACTGGTTGGAGAGGCTGCCGGCGAAGCACGCCGTGCCGTGCACGCGCACGGCGCGCAGGGTGTCGGGCAGGGTCGGCGTGCCGACGAGATCGAGCGCGGCGTCGACACCGTCCGGGTACAGTGCGCGCACGGCGGGCGCGACCTCTCCCGTGTCGAGGAGGGGGTGGTCGACGCCGTGCTCCTTCAGCAGCGCGAGGCGGTCGTCCCGCCGGGTGGTGGACAGCACCGTGGCGCCGCGCCATCCGGCCAGCGCCGCGGCGGCCAGTCCCACCGAGGATGTGCCGCCCCGGATCAGCACGGACTGACCGGGCCTCAGATCCAGACCGACGGTGAGCGAGCCGTAGGCGGTCTGCACCATCTCCGGCAGCGCGCCCAGCACCTCCCAGGGCAGATCGGTGTCGACGGGGATGACCTGGGACAACGGCACCGACGTGTACTCGGCGTAACCGCCGTCGTAGGTACGCCCCATGTCGCCCATCATCGCGACGACCTTCTGTCCGGGAGTCAGCCCGCTGCCGGCCGGGGCCGCGTCGACGATGCCGGCAGCCTCGATTCCGGGCACGCGCGGAAAGGTGACGCCCACGCTCAGACCGAGCCGCAGTTTCAGCTCCGAGCGGTTGAGGCCGAACGCCTCGACACGGATGCGCACCCAGCCGTCCCTCTCGGGCGGGAGCGGGAGCGTGGTCGGCCGCAGGTCGTCCACAGGGCCGGGGGCGGAGAGTCGGACGGCGCGCATCGTGGTCGGCGAGGACGTCATGAGCCTGCCTGCTTCCCGGGGAGAGGAGAAGGGGTCGGCGGTCGTCAACACGCGGACGCCCCGGACGCATTCCCGACTCGCCCCGGACGTAAGCCTGTTGGCTACCAAATGGGCGGTGTCGGCGGGGTCGGGTCCGGCGAACGCCCGCCGGCGGAGCAGGTCGGTCACCTCGTCCACCGCCTGGCCTACCGCCCCGGCCGCGGCGAGCGCCGCGCGCGTGGTGGGGCTTCCTCCCGGCGAGCTGACCGTGGGACGGGAGGCGATCCGGGCGCTGTGGGAGAAGGTGCTGGCCGACCGTCCCCGCTTCGAGCCGGAACCAACGCTGCCGACGCTGATCAGCGACGGCATCGCCCTCCCCTCGACCCCGCCCCAGGACGGATCCGGCGCCCGGGCGCAGGTCGTGCGACGCCAGCCCGACGGAAGCTGGCTGCGGCTGCTCGACCAGCCCGAGTTCGTCCGCCCCGGCCGCTGACCGCCTCGGCTCCCCGGGAGCGATCCTCCGCGCCACGGCGGGCAGCTGCCCGGGGCCGCCGTGTTCCGTACCCTTGCGGCATGCGCATGCGCCCCACCTTGAGCTGGACCCCCACCGCGGACCCGCTGCCGGGCACCAGCGATCTGCGGCAGGTCACCGACGCGCTGACCGAGGGCGGCGTGCTGGTGCTCAGCGGGGCCGGTCTCTCCACGGAATCGGGCATCCCCGACTACCGAGGCGCGGGCGGCAGCCTGAGCCGGCACACCCCGATGACCTACCAGGACTTCACCGCCGGCGCGCAGGCCCGGCGCCGGTACTGGGCGCGCAGCCACCTCGGCTGGCGCACCTTCGGCCGGGCCCGCCCCAACGCCGGGCATCGGGCCGTGGCCGCGTTCGAGCGGCACGGCCTGCTGTCGGGCGTCGTCACCCAGAACGTCGACGGCCTGCACCAGGCCGCCGGCAGCCGGGACGTCGTGGAACTGCACGGAAACCTGGCTCGGGTCGTCTGCCTGTCCTGCGGTGCGGCCGGCTCACGACACGAACTCGCCGTGCGGCTGGAGCAGGCGAACGCGGGCTTCGACCCGGTGGCCGCGGGGATGAACCCGGACGGCGACGCCGACCTCACCGACGAACAGGTCCGGGACTTCGTCGTGGTGCCCTGCGCGGTCTGCGGCGGCATCCTGAAACCGGATGTGGTCTTCTTCGGCGAAACCGTCCCGCCGCCGCGCGTGGAGCACTGCCGCACGCTGGTCGACCGGGCGACCTCCCTGCTGGTCCTCGGCTCCTCGCTGACGGTGATGTCAGGGCTCCGGTTCGTCCGCCAGGCGGCCCGGGCCGGGAAACCGGTCCTGATCGTCAACCGGGATCCGACCCGTGGCGACCAGCACGCCCTCACCCGGGTCGCGCTTCCGCTGGGAGCGGCCCTCGTCGCCGTCGCCGACCGCCTGGACGTCCCGCTCGACGGGCAGCCCCAGCCGTTGTGACACATCGACACATGCCCGAAGTCGACAGCCCCCGAGGACGGGGGCGTCCGGGGCCGACGGGACGGCGAACGCCGCGGCGCCGCTTCAGCGGGACGGTGCTACCAGTCCCGCCTCGTAGGCGACGATGACGAGGTGGACCCGGTCCCGGGCGCCCAGTTTGGTGAGCAGCCGCGAGACGTGCGACTTGGCGGTGGCCACCGTGATGAAGAGGTCCTGCGCGATCTCGGTGTTCGACCGGCCGCGCCCGACCAGCGTCAGCACTTCCCGTTCCCGCTCGGTGATGCCCTCGACCGGCCGCCAGGAGCGTTGCGGCGCGGCCGTGGGACGCGCGACGAAGTCGGCGATCAGCCGGCGGGTCACGCCCGGCGCGATCAACGCGTCGCCGGCGGCGACCACGCGGATCGCCGCGAGGATGTCGTCCAGCGCCATGTCCTTGACGACGAAGCCGCTGGCGCCGGCCCGGAGCGCGCCGTGGACGTGTTCGTCCTCGTCGAAGGTGGTCAGGACGAGGACGCGGGCGGCCTCCGGGCCGCCATGGGTGATCAGGCGGGTGGCCTCGATCCCGTCCATGCCGGGCATCCGGATGTCCATCACCACGACGTCGGGGCTGAGGTCCCGCACGAGTCGTACCGCTTCGGCGCCGGTGGCGGCCTCGCCGACGACCTCCAGGTCACTGTGCTCGGCCATGAGCACGCGCAGACCGGACCGGACCAACGGCTGGTCGTCGGCGAGAACCACCCGGACGGTCATCGGGCTGCCACCCGAACTCCGGCGGGCGCCGGCAACGGCAGACGCGCGGCCACCCGGAAGCCGCCCTCGGGGCGCGGCCCGGTGCTGAGCTCGCCGCCCAACAGGGCGACCCGCTCCCGCATCCCGACGAGGCCGAAGCCCTGGGCCGTCCCGTGCGCGCTCGCGCCCCGCCCGTCGTCGACGACCTCAACGGACAGGTCCCCGCTCCCGTAGTCGATGGCCACCCGGATCCGCTCGGCGCCCGCGTGGCGCACCACGTTGGTCAGCGCTTCCTGCACGATGCGGTAGGCGGACAGGTCGATGTCGGCCGGAACGGCACGCCGGTCACCGCTGCGTCGCACGTCGACCCGTACGCCCGCGCCCACGGTCGCCGCCGCCAGCCGGTCGACGTCCGCGAGGCCCGGCGAGGGCGCGAGGCCCGGCTGCTCCGGCGCCGTCGCCGTGCGGTCGGCCTGCCGGAGTGAGACCAGCGTGCGCCGAAGACCCGAGAGCGTCTCTCTGCTGGTCGTCTCGATGGCCCGCAGGGCCTCGCGCGCCTCCGCGGGCCGCGTGTCGATGACCCGGCTGCCCACCCCGGCCTGGATGGCGACGACGCCGATGCTGTGCGCGACCATGTCGTGCAACTCCCGGGCGATCCGCAGCCGTTCGGCCGTCACGGCCTCGGCCACCTCCTGCGTGCGCAGTGCGACCGCGTGCTCGCGACGCTCACGGCTCAGCAGACCCGCCATGCAGGCCGCGGCCAGCGCGAGGAACGCGATCACCCCGTTGACGGCCACCTCGTCCCCGTGCGTGAAGCCGCCGACCACCAGGAGCTGCACGACGCCGGCCACGGCCACGGCACGGCTCCAGGCCCGTCGCACGCAGGTGGCGACGATGACAGCCAGCACGAGGTCGACCGCCAGATACGCCACGAACTGCCCCTGGTACGACGCCGTCTCCTGCCGCACAGAGCTCGGCGGGCCGACCACCACGGCCGTGGACCCGAACAGCGTCAGCCCCAGAGTCAGCAGCGGACTGCGTCGCACCACAGCGGCGAGCATGCTCGCGGCCAGCAGCGCCCCCACGCCGTGGACGAGGCCGGACGCGCGTGGAGCGGCCCCCACCAGCAGGGCGACCATGACGAGATAGCAGACGGCTCCCGCCCACGCCGCAGCCTTGGTCGTCGTCATCGGCGGCCTTCCCCGCCCGGAACGGCACTGAGGTGCGGGAGGCGCGCAGGGGATGAGGCGGTCTTCGTCTCCAGGTTCACGCCGCGAGACTAACGGGCCGTCCCGGGCCACGGCATCAGCCCGCGGACGTACGCCCACGGGCCGATCCCGGCCCGTTGATTGCCGCCCCCGGCCCCATGCCCGCGGACGGCCCCTGTCGGCACTGTGGACGCCGTGATCGAAGTCAGCGAACTCACCAAGCGCTACGGCGGCAAGACGGCCGTCGACCAGTTGTCCTTCACCGTGCGACCGGGCCGGGTCACGGGGTTCCTCGGCCCCAACGGAGCGGGCAAGTCCACCACTTTGCGGATGATCCTGGGGCTGGACGCGCCCACCTCGGGCACCGCCGCCGTCAGCGGCGTGCCGTTCCGGAGTCACCCGCGCGGACTGCGGCACGTCGGCGCGCTCCTCGACGCGGGCCAGGTGCACGGCGGACGCAGCGCCGAGGCGCACCTGGCCGCACTGGCTCGCAGCAACGGCATTCCGCGGCGCCGGGTCGGCGAGGTTCTGGGTGAGGTGGGGCTGTCCGAGGCGGCCGGCCGCCGCGTCGGCGGTTTCTCCCTCGGCATGAGACAGCGGCTGGGCATCGCCGCCGCGCTGCTCGGCGACCCGCCCGTGCTCCTGTTCGACGAGCCGATCAACGGCATGGATCCGGAGGGGGTGCTCTGGGTACGCCGACTCTTCCGGCGCCTGGCCGCCGAGGGGCGCACGGTCTTCCTGTCCAGCCACCTGATGTCGGAGATGGAGAACACCGCCGACCAGCTGGTCGTCATCGGCAGGGCCCGCCTCGTCGCCGCCGAGCCGCTCCGGGACTTCGCGGCCCGCGGCACCCGTCACGGCGTCGTGGTCGGCACCCCGCAGGCCGCCGAGCTGGCGGCCCTGCTGATCGCGGCCGGCGCCTCGGTCGAGAGGGAAGGGCCCCTCGGCGCGGAGGGGCGCACGGGGAGGCTCACCGTGACCGGGCTCCCGGCGGACCGGATCGGAGCGATCGCCTGCGACCACCGTGTCCGGCTCGTCGAACTGACGCCCCAAGGGGCCTCGTTGGAGGAGGCCTTCATGCAACTCACCGCCGGCAGCGTCGAATACCCGACAGGACAGTCCCGATGACCACCGTCGCCGCTTCCCCCGCCCGCTTTCGCGACCTGCTCGTCTCCGAGTGGATCAAGACGCGGTCCCTGCGCTCCACCCCGTGGACGATCGCCCTCACCGTCGTCTTCGTCGTCGGGTCCGCCGCCGTCGCCACGCTGACGGACGGCGCCGCGGTCTCCGGCCCCGCCGACTTCCCGCCCTTCGACGCCTACCCGGCGGCCGGCTACTGGACGCTGATGCTCGTCGCGGCGAGCATGGGCGCCCTCACCGTCGTGGGCGAGTACAGCAGCGGACTGATCCGCACCACCACCGTGGCCGTTCCGGCCCGCGGCTCGGTCGTGCTGGCCAAGGCGGCCGTCACCGGCGCGGTGTGGACCGCGGTCGGCACGGTCGTCTCCACCGGCTCCTTCTACGTGTCGCAGGCCGTCCTGGACGAGCGTCACGGCGGCGTCGCGATCACCCGTCCCGGGGTGTTGCGGGCGCTGACGGCGTCCGCGCTGCTGGCCCCGGTCTGCGCCCTGGTCGGCCTGGGCCTCGGGGTGCTGCTCCGGCACGCCGCCGGGACCTTGGTGACCGGCGTCTTCGTCCTGCTGATGCTGCCCACCATGTTCTCCGACGGCAACCGCTGGTCGGCGGATGTCAAGCACGCGCTGGTGTCGGCGGCGTGGAACCGCCTGGTGCAGACCTGGGACCCGGAACCGGCGTCCCTGGGCTACACCGCGACGGTCCCCGGCTCCTGGACCGTGTTCGCGCTGTGGCCTCTGGTCACGGTGTCGGTCGCGGTGTTCGTCGTGGAGCGCCGTGACGTGTGAGGGCGCGTCCCCGAGAGCCGTGCGGGGACGGTTCACTCCCCGGTGAGCGGGAAGCTGAGGACTCCTCGGTCGTGGCCCACGATCACCTGCGGGCCCACGGCCGCCAGGCAGGTGAGCGCCGCGTCCAGAGCGATGTTCCGCACCGCCCCGGTTTCCGGTTCCCATACCCGCAGGGTGCGTCCTCGTCGGCTGCCGACGACCAGAGCGGTGCGCCCGTCGTGCAGCGTGGCGGCCGCCATCGCCGGAAGGCCGGCGGTGCCCGTCGAGGGGGCGAGGCCGTCGCCGACCGGGGCGCCGGTCGCCGGGTCCCACAGCATGACTCGGCCGCGGTCGTCGGCGGTGGCCAGCAGCGGCCGGTCGGGCGTCGGCGCCGTCGCCACCGCTGCCACCCGGTGGTCGGCGTCGTGGAGCGCCTGCCGGCTCAACTGCACGGCGGCGCCGCGCTCCCAGGGGTCGTCGACGGCCGGGTCCCACACCTCGACGCCGCCTCGGACGTCGGCGGCGGCGATCACCGTACGGCCGGCCGCGACCGGGACGGCGGCCATCGAACGGATCGCCCGGCCATAGGGGTTGAGGCGCCCGACGGGCTCACCGGTACCGGGATCCCTGAGCCGGACCGCGCCCCGGGACGTGGCGGTGACCAGCAGGGTCCGGCCGTCGGGGACGGTCACGACGCACATCCCGCTCACGCCGTCGGACCGGTCGCCGACCGGTTGGCGGGCGGGCGGGCCGGCCACCGGTCGCCCGGTCGTCAGCTCAACGGTCACCGGCTGAACGGCCAACGGCTGTGCGCCGACCGGATCCCACAGGACGATCGTCCCGGCGTCGCCTCCGGTCGCCAGCAGGACGACGCCGTCGGGCAGGGGCAGGGCCGTCATGGAGGAGACACGGTCAGGATGTCCCGGCAGCGGGGCGTGGACGAGTCGGCCGTCGGCCGGATCCCACAAGCACACCACGCCCTTGTCCCCGGCGCCGGCCACGAGCGTCGGCCGGCCGGGCGCGGCCACGATCGTCAGCGCGTCGATGCCGCCGATCGAGGCCGGATCGGCGCCGGCGAACACCGAGATGCGGCCCCACGGTGTTCCGTCGGCCGCGAGCAGGGCGTCCCCCTCCTGCCGGAGCCGGGTCGCCGCTTCGCCCGCCCGGCGGTCCGACGCCGTCGGCTCGGGCAGGACAGCCGGTCCGTCGTCGGCCGTCCACGCCGGCGTGCCAGGGCTCTGGGGCCGCGCGCCTCCCGGGTTCTCCGCCAGGCCGTCGGCGATCGTCCATGTCTGCTCGCAGTTCCAGCAGCGGAAACAGCCGGCCAGCAGCATCAGCCGGCGGCCCCGCTCCCCGTCGGCCGACGGCGGGACGGCCTTGGCCGCGACCAGGCCGGCGACCAGGCACAGGACGGCCTGCCCCGGGGTTTCCCGGGGTACGCCGGCGGCCGCGACGTCGTGCGCCACCCGGAGGAACGGCTCCCACCCCTGTCCCAGCGCCTCCTTCGGTGTCTCCTCCCGCAGGGCCGCGGCGACCCCTGCCCAGGGGTGCTCGGTCCGCCCGGCGGGGGCGGGAGCGGGCGGCTCCGGAGCAGGGAAGGGCGGACGCGCCAGGTCCACGAAGAACTCGCTGATCTCGGTGTCGACGTCGCACGCACGGCACATGAGCCGGAGGTCGCCGTCCTGGGGCCCGAGCGGCCACAGAGCCGTGCCGGTGTGGTGACCGGCGAACGCGACGCAGCTCAGTGCCAGCAAGGTGCAGACCTCAGCGGGCACGCCGGCGAGCAGGCTGCGCACAGCCGCCTGCTCGGCGAGCCGGAGTGCGGCGGCGAACCCCGCCTCCAGGTCGGACGGGACGCGGTGCCTGTCCTCCGCGGTCACGATGAAGCCCAGGTCCACCCAGAAGGCGACGGACTGCTCCGGAGGCAGTTGCGCCGCCGCTTCGACGAGATGGGGCAGCGCCGCATAGGCTCCGTCGTAGACGGTCCCGTCGTCCAGCAGGTCTTCGGCCAGGCTCGCCCAGCTCCGCCGCCACGCATCGCCGCTCCCGCCGGCGGCCGCGGAGGCCATCTCCGCCAGCAGTGCCTTCACCTCGTCGGCCCTCACGCCGTCGAGGTCTCGCCAACGGGGGCTGTGCAGGGGCAGCTTCGCAGTCATGGAGCGAGTCTCGCAGGCGGCGCCGACAGCCGGGTGCCGCCTGCGGATCAGAGGACCGAGCGCAGGCCCAGGGTCGTGTGCAGCATCAGCCGGGGCAGCCTCTCGTCCGTGCGGTGCGGCTGGTCGAGAACGGCGAGCAGCCGGCGCTGCAGGTCTTCCCCGGGCTCACCGAGCAGGATGCCGCTGATCATCCACTCCAGCATGACGCCGTTCTCCTGGTCGATCGCATAGGCGGCTCGCGGACTGAGGCTCCGCCGCTCGTCGGCCGCGACCACCGCCGAGCCGATCCGCCAGCCGCCGTCGACGGGTTCGAACGTCGCCTCGTAGAAGATGTGCCCCGTCCAGCTCCTGCGGACGAACGCCGTCCGCCCGTCGACCACGATGTCCCACTTGTCGTCCATGTCCCGCGCCGCGAACCCCTGTTGGATGCGCGACCACTCCTCGTGCGTCCACGTGCGGGTGGGCAGCAGCGGGACGGGCACGGGGTCGACGATGTGGATCATGCGGGGAACGGAATCCCTCGGCGGCGGTTCCTCGGACGCTGACATGCGGGCAAGCGTACGAGCGAGCGCCACCGCCCGACCAGGGACGCCTCCGCGAGCGGACGCGCAGTCTTCCGGCGGGGCCGACGGGCGCGAACCACGGTGCGACGCCTCCGTCACGAGGCGCCGGAGCTCCCGGCGCACAACGCGTGGTCGACCAGGACGCCGGCTGCGTTCTCCTGGCCCAGGATGTGTTCCGCAGTGTCGCCGCGGGCCTCGGACATGGAGACGACGACGCTTCGCCGACCGTCTTCGGTGACGCCGTTGAGAGTGATGTAGCCACCGTCCCCGCCCTCGTGGCTCCAGTAGGTTCCGCCGCAGCTCAGAGGGCGTTCCACCAGGCCGAGCCCGTAGCGGCCGCCGGGCCAGAGCCGTTGGACCTCCGCGTTCACGGGGACGGTCCGCTTCATCTCGGCCAGCTGTCGCGCCGGCAGCAGACCGCCCGCGAGCAGCGCGCGCAGGAAGCGGTTCTCGTCCCGGGTGGTCGTGGCGAACGCGGTCTCGTGGTCCACCGGTATCTGGTCGGTGACGTCCACCGCCCGGTGGGGGCCGAAGAGTTGGTAGGCCCTGGCGTGCGGCCGCGGCAGGGCGGGAGAGACGCCGGTCCAGCGGGTCCGGTCGAGGCCGAGCGGGCGCAGGATACGGTCCTCGATCTCCTGGTGGACGGGACGGCCGGTCGCCTTCCGGACGATGGAGCCGAGCAGGACGTAGCCCGTGTTGGCGTACGACCAGCCCTGACCGGGCGGGAAGTCCGGCCGGTGCGCCATCGCGCGGGCGATCAACTGCTCAGGGGCGTGGACGTCGTGGCGCTGCCGGTCATACTCCTCGGGGGTGGTGTAGCCGGGCAGATCGTCGTGGATTCCGCTGGTGTGCTGAAGGAGCTGGCGGACGGTGATGTGGCGGCCGTCGTTGCCGTTGCCCCGCACCACCCCCGGCAGCCAGTGGTCGACCGTGTCGTCCAGCGACAGCGCGCCCTCGGCCTCCACCTGCAGGACCACGGTGGCCAGCAGCGTCTTGGCGGTGCTGGCCATACGGAAGTAGCCGTCCGAAGGGACCGGCCGGCCGGTGCGCAGGTCCGCTGTGCCGCTGGTGGCCACGGACTGCCGGCCGTCGGGCGCGACCGCGCGGGCCTGCACGCCGCTGACCCCGAGCGCGTGGATCGCCTCGGTGTCGCGGCGTAACTGCTCCCCGGCCGCGGGAGGGGCCGGGCGGGCGACGGCGCCGGTCGCCCCGGCAGCGAGCAGTGTGGCGACGCCCAGGGCGAGGTGCTTGCGCAGAGTCGGAACCATGGCTGAACGCTAGTCAGGCCCCCACCGGCGCGCGATCCGGTGCGCCCCAGGGCCGAGGTGGGGGTGTCCCCACCCCTCGCGGCCCTCCGGCGGCGGGCGCACCCCGGCGCGGGGCCCAGGCTTCCAGGGCCCGGCATTTCAGAGCCCGTCGGCGTCGCTCACCGTCTCGGGCTCGTCGGACTCCGCCTCCGAGAGCGTGGCCGGACGTCTCACCGCGAGGTTGTGGACCTCGTACGACATCTCCTTGACGTGGGGGGCCGGCGGCGGGTGGTAGCGGCCCGCCGACACCGACAGGTTGACGATGAGGTAGGCGTGCCAGGACCGTCCGACGCCCTGGCGGTCGGCGAACACCTGGCTGCCGTTCACCCACCAGACCACCGACCGCGAGCCGAACCGGACCCGCAGATCGATCCATCCACCCGGGCGGACGGAGGGGTCGCGGTAGTACGAGTTGCCGCCGCGGACGTGGTTGGTCAGTTCCAGCAGGTCGGGATTGTCGGGGTGGTACTCGAAGACGTCGACCTCCTGACCGCCGTCCCGCCAGGTCCAGATGGCGGGCCAGGCCCCGGCCTCGTGGGGCAGTCTGACCCGTGCCTCCAGCACGTCCCCGGTGCGGACGGTGAAGGCCTCCTCACTCCCCTCCGTGGTGAGCAGGCCCGTGTCCCACCGGCCGTCCTTGCGCAGGGTGGCGCGGAAGACCCCCGAGCGGCTGTAGGCGGGGTCCGCCGTCAGGTGATCCAGTTTGTTGTCGCCGGGGTTGACCGGTCCGCCGTTCGGATACGCCCACGAACGCCCCGCCACCCATTGGCGGGTGGACGCGAAGTCCGCGGTGAAGACGATGGGGGGACCGGATCCGTTCCCCTCTGCCGACGGTGTTCCGTCGAATGCGGCATTCTGCATGCGCGGATGCTGCTCCGCATATGACCTCGACATGCGGATGCCGGGGAATCGAGGGCAAGGACAACTCGGACGAGTGAACGCGGCTCGACAGATCCCCGCTGTCCGTCCACCGAAGCGACGTGGGGCACGGCGGCCGGTCGCGAACGCGTTGAGCGCCATGGCCGGGCGATTTCCTGCCGGACGGCGTGGACGCATGCGCCGGCCGCCCGGCGATCCCGCGGCCGTCGAAGGCTCAGCCGGGGACTGCCGTCACCGGGCGTACCGGGGACTCCACTGGGCCGCCTCGACCGCCGCGCGCAGTTCTTCCCGCGTGGCCTCGGGGGCGACGCCCTCCTCCACCGCGGCCAGCGCGGCGGCCACCGCGATCTCCCGGGCGGCGTCCCGCAGCTGCCCCAGCGGCGGCAGCAGCGGCGCCGGGGCGCGGCTGTCGTCGGGTGCGGACCGGGCCGCGCAGTCGCCGACCGCACGGGCGGCGGCCACCATCATCCGGTCGGTCACCCGGGTGGCGCCGGACGCGGTGACGGCCAGGCCGATGGCCGGGAACACGTACACGTTGTTCGCCTGCGCGACCGGCGTCTCGACGCCGTCGACCGTCACCGGCGGGAACGGGGAGCCGGTGGCGATCAGCGCCTTGCCGTCCGTCCAGCGCATCAGGTCGGCGGGGTCGGCCTCGGCGTGCGAGGTCGGGTTGGACAGCGGGAAGACGACCGGCCGGTCACAGGAGGCCGCCATCCGCCGCACGATCTCCTCCGTGAAGGCGCCGTGCGCGGTGGACAGGCCGATCAGCACGGTCGGCTCGACCCGGTCCACCACCTCGGCCAGGCCGTACGCCTCCTGTTCGTCGTCGCGGGCGTAGACCCGCTGTTCGTCGGTCAGCCCGGGACGGGAGCCGGTCAGCAGCCCGTCGACGTCCACGAACCAGAAGCGGGAGGCGGCCTCCTCCTCCGGCACGCCGTCGTCGACCAGCGCGACGCGGATCATGTCGGCCACGCCGACCGCTGCCGAGCCCGCGCCGAGGATCACGATCCGCTGGTCGGCGAGTCGGGTCCCCGCCACCCGCGTCGCCGTGGTGAGCGCGCCGAGCGCGACGGCGGCGGTGCCCTGGATGTCGTCGTTGAAGGTCAGCAGCCGGTCCTGGTAGCGGCTGAGGATCCGCCGGGCGTGGGCCGTGGCGAAGTCCTCCCACTGCAGCAGGGTCCCCGGCAGCTCGGCTTCGACGGCCGCGACCAGCGCCTCGACCAGCTCGTCGTACTCGGCCCCCGTCACCCGGCGCTCGCGGCGGCCCAGGTAGTGGGGGTTGTTCAGCAGTTCCTCGTTGTCCGTGCCGGCGTCGAGCAGGATGGGCAGCGTACGGGCGGGATGGATGCCGCCGATCGCCGTGTAGAGGCTGAGCTTGCCGATCGGGATGCCCATGCCGCCCACCCCCTGGTCGCCCAGCCCCAGGATGCGCTGGCCGTCGGTGACGACGATGACGTCCACCTCGTCGTGCGGGCGGTTGCGCAGGAGGTCGCGGAAGCGGTGGCGGTCCTCGTACGACAGGAACAGCCCGCGTGGACGGCGGTAGATCTCGCTGAAGCGCCGGCACGCCTCGCCGACCGTCGGGGTGTAGACGACCGGCAGCATCTCCTCCAGGTGGCGTGTGACCAGCCGGTGGAACAGCACCTCGTTGGTGTCCTGGAGCTGACGCAGGTAGATGTGCCGGTTCAGCGGCTTGTCGTAGCCGAGGAAGGCCGCATAGGCACGATCGGCCTGGTCGTCCAGTGTCTCCATGGCGGGCGGCAGCAGCCCGTCGAGGCCGAACTCGGCCCGCTCCGCCGCGCTGAACGCGGTCCCCTTGTTCCGCAGCGGGTCGTACAGGAGGGCGGCGCCCTGGCGGGAATCGTTCACTGTCATGCCTTCTCCCCTGCCCCGCATGTCCTCACCCGCACGCCAAACCATGGGCAAGGCGTCGGCAAGGAATGGTCACGCGGGCGGCAGCGGAGCATTCACAGCGCGGCGAAGAGGTCGTCCAGCGGGGCGGGGACCCGGCCAGGGGCGAGGGCTTCGACCAGGACGCGTCCGTAACGGATCTTGCGCCCCTTCTTGGTGCCGAGGAAGCGCCGCAACTGCTGGTGCCGGGGCCGGCCGTGCTGGGCCGGCTGCCGGACGAACGTCCGCCAGGCGCGCAGTTCGTCCTCCGCCTCGACGATCTCCTCGACCCGCGCGGGGCCCAGCGCACGGATGAGCTCGTCCTCCAGGTCCGCCGTGCACACGTGGACCGCGGATCGGGGCGTCCGGGCCCGGTCCAGGCCCCGGTCGAAGAAGGGCTTCTCTCGCTCGTCGCACAGACCGACCAGGCGCAGGCCGAGGCCGGCCGGACCCAGCAGCGTCGCGTGGCGGCCGACGCTCATCGCCCCGCCCATCGGCAGCACGCACACCCCCTCGGCCGCCAGGTCCCGGCCCCGCACCGCGGCCAGCGCCTCGACGGCCGCGAGGTCGCTCAGCCCCTCCACCAGGACGGCCGTGTGCACCCCCAGCAGTCCGGCCAGCTCCGCCGCCGGCCCACTGGAGCCGCCCCCCGCCCAGCCCGCGACCTCGTCCCGGAACGTGCGCATGTCGACCATGCCGGGAAGTCTGCTACGCCCACCGACGGCGCCGCACGCCATATTCGACGGCCGACCCCGGCTTTCCGCATCGCCCACCGCCCCGATCGCCCGACCGCATGCCGCCCCTCGCACGCCGCTCGGTCAGG
Source organism: Streptomyces sp. NPDC058291 (assembly GCF_042880855.1). Lineage (NCBI taxonomy): Bacteria > Bacillati > Actinomycetota > Actinomycetes > Kitasatosporales > Streptomycetaceae > Streptomyces > Streptomyces sp. NPDC058291. The sequence goes on along the minus strand of NZ_JBHVYK010000044.1, from coordinate 12,205 downwards.
CGGCGCGGCAGAGCGCTCCGGGCTGGGCCGGGCCGGCGATGCGGGCGGCGGGGACCGCTGGGACGGACCGGACTGCGGGGACGGACCGGGCTGCGGGGACGGACCGGACGGCAGGGACGGACCGGACGGCAGGAGCGGGGGCCGCGCCCCCGGAGCGGCCGCGCGCGAAGACGACCAGGCGCAGGACCGCGAACCGCGCGACGCCGGCGAGTGCGGACGCGGACAGGTACACGGCCTGTTCGCACACCGCGCCGGGCGATTCCACCGCCGTCCGCAGGACGAGCACCGCCGCGCAGGTCATCGCGTACGCGGCCGCCGCGGACCCGGCCGACTGGGTGTGCTGCCGCCACGTCGCCCGTCCGCCCGCGCCGAACGTGAAGCGCGCGTGCAGATCGGTGGCGACGAGGGTCGAGACGGCGGTGACCAGGGCGTTGGCCAGGGTCCAAGGGATCCAGGAGGCGAGGGCCGCCACGGCGAAGCTGGAGGCCAGCCCCACTCCGCCGCCGCACACCACGAAGCGGGCGAAAGCCAGGACACTGTCGGGCACCGCCCGCCGCCCCTTGCGCACCGCCTTCATGACCCCGCCCCTTCGACCGCCCCCGCTGCGGATCGACCCCTCCCCATCGGCGAGGCCCGTCAGTCGATCCGCAGTTTCTTACCGCAGAAACGCTACGTTGCCTTCACCCCTTCAACAACGCATTTATCGCACCTGGAGGCCAAAGGAGCAGCTCATGGCCCAAATATCGTTGCAACGACTTCACGGATAACGCAACAAGCCGCGCCCCCTCTCGTTGCAATGGCCGAGGGTGAAAGCTCGTCCGGCGGGGCCGCGGCCCGGCGTGGAGGATGGTGCCGCCCGCGTCACCCTCTTCCGGCGGGGCCGCGACCCGGCGTGAGGATGGTGCCGCCCGCGTCACCGATCACCCGACGGGGAGTACGGCCGGGTGACGGGTTCGCCCGTGTCTCTCCGCCGGGAACCACGTCGTCGGTGCGTGTCTCACGGCAGGCCGATCTCCTTGCGGGCTTCCGTCGCCCAGCGCAGCACCGCCTGCGAGTCGGTGCTCTCGGCGAGCTCCGTGGCTTCTTCGAGCAGTGCCGCCGCCTCGTCCCGCCGCTCCTGCTGGGCGGCGAGGTAGGCCAGCCCGATGAGGTTCGCCGCCACCCCCGGCAGGAAGCCCAGCTCTCGGCGGAGGCGGGTGGACTCCTCCAAGTGCGCTCGCGCCCGGTCGAGCCGGCCGGCCATGTGCGCGGCGAAGCCGATGTGCCGCAACGCGTAGGACGTCGTGAGCCGGTCTCCGGCCCGGGTGGAGAGGTCGAGGGCGCGCTCGAAGGCCGCAACGGCGGTTGCGACGTCGTCGCGGACCACTTGGTGGAAGGCGCCGACCCAGAAGGCCGCCTCGCCCTCGCCGCGTATGTCGCCGAGTTCCGCGTACAGCTCCGCCGCCCGCTCGAAGAGGTCGAGTTCGCGGGTGTCCGCGACCCGCTCCTCCACGAAGCGGGCGTGGATCAGTCGGCCGCGGGCCAGTGCGAGGTCCGCCTCGACCGCGTCGAGGCTCTGGCCGGCGGGCGTCAGCGCACCGCTGTCGCCGCCGAACACGGCACGTTCGTAGAGGAGTTCGGCTTGGGTGAGGCGCGCGTCCGCTGTCATGCCGTGAGCGTAGCGACAGGCGGTCCCGCGTGAGCCGGCGCGGATCCGGGGCCGTCGCACGCGTCAGGCCCCGGAGCGCGAGCGCTCCGGGGCCTGACGGCGTTCGAGATCAGGCAGGCGTGATGTTCTCCGCCTGCGGGCCCTTCTGGCCCTGGGTGATGTCGAAGGTGACCGCCTGGCCTTCCTGCAGCTCACGGAAGCCGGAGGCGTTGATGTTGGAGTAGTGGGCGAAGACGTCCGGTCCGCCGCCGTCCTGGGCGATGAAGCCGAAGCCCTTTTCGGCGTTGAACCACTTCACAGTTCCGCTGGCCATGCTGGTGCCTCCCAGTTGTTGTCGGGAACCGCACCGCGCGGCCCCGGAGGTGATCGCCCTGGTCCGGCACTGCACAGCAAAACGCCCACGCGACGGCGCGGGCAGGTACTGCGAACCACGACAGCTGACGATGACGCTACACGGCGAGAGCGGCGCCCACCAGAGAGCAACGCCCCATGATCCGCCGCCTGTGCGACATCCGAACGCCGAACAGGGGCCCGCGCGGCCCCCGTCACGTGGCCCCGCGAAAGCCTGTCACCCGCCCGGACCGTGACATCCGGGGTCGGCGGAGGCGAGTTCGAAACCCCCTCCCGGAGTCCCGGAGCAGCGCTGTGCAGTGGGCTTTCGCCTGGTCCGGCGCGGTAGCGGGCCTCGGTCCGGCCTCGCCGGCGGCCCGGCCATCACCCGATCGGCGGTTGATCGACCATGACGCGCAGGGGCTGTCCGCCCCTGCGTGAATTACCGAAAGACGCCCCCTCCATTCGGAGTAGGCCGAGAAGCGCCTGGTCCCCCGCATCGACGGCGGAATCTCTGCGTCCGCGTGCCGAAATCCGTGCGGCAGGCCTGGCGCATTCCGCCGTGACCTCACGTCATGGGCGGTTGTGTCTTCAGGTGGATTGCCATAGTTCGACCCGGTTCCCTTCCGGATCGGTGACCCAGCCGAAACGGCCGACGCCTTCCATGTCCTGCGTTTCCTTTTCGACGTCCGCGCCTGTGGCGCGCAATTGCGCGAGCATCGCGTCGAGGTCGCGGACCCGGAAGTTCAGCATGGTCTGCTGGGTGCGGGATCCGAAGTAGTCGGTCCCGGACTCGAACGTCGCGAACACCGTCGGTCCGGGTCCCTGACTCCACACCCCGTTGTCGTCGGCCTCCAGGCCGAGGCAATCGCGATACCAGGCGCTCAGGGCCACGGGGTCGGCCGCCCGCAGGAAGTATCCACCGATTCCCAGCACACGTTCCATGCCGTGATCCTGCCAGAGCGAGGGCTAGAGAGCGGCGATGCCCGTCCGGGGCGCGGCGGCCAGCCGCAGGCCGACTTCCACGAGGGCCCAGCCGACGCGGGTCCGCAGGCCTGCGGGGTTCGCGCTCTCGCCCGTGAGCCGAGCGGCGACGGCGAGACGGTGGGCGTCGGCTTCGGCGCGGAGCTCGGCGGCGCGGACGCGGTGCAGGGCGAGATGGGTGTCGGGGTGCATCGGGTGGTGGCCTCTCATTCGGCGGAGAAGGGGAACGCGCGGGTCTGCAGGCGTACTTGAGCACCGGTGGGGTCGTCCGCGTCGACGGCACGGTCGCGGTAGGCGTCGACGAGCGCGTGCATCTTCTCGACCAGCTCCCGAGCGAGTTCGGGCGTCAGCCGTAGCGTCGCACTGCTCATGTCCCAGGTGCGGTTCCACTCTTCCGGCCAGGTGTGACGGTTGCCCAGCCAGGTCGACAGATCCCGCGCCTGACTGGTCGCGACCTCGTGGAGATACGTGTCGGCGGCCCCGCGCACGTCCGGATTCGCGTCCGTGAGCAGGGCGTCGTCGAAGCGCAGCCCCTGATGGGCGGCCTTCCACCAGCGCTCCCTGCCCTTCCCCCGCTCGGGGGCGTCCTCGATGAAGCCGTGGGCGGCGAGCTGTCGCAGGTGGTAGCTGGTGGCGCCGCTCGACTCCCCCAGCTTCTCCGCCAGTTGGGACGCGGTGGCCGGGCCGCCGAAGCGCAGGGCGTCCAGCAGCTGCATACGCAGCGGGTGTGCGAGCCCGCGCAGCGAGCGGGCGTCGAGACTGCGGACCCGTGGGTCCCGGGGCTCGTTCATGAAGACGACGATACTCTTGCAAAGAAGACGTTGCAACGCTTCCTTTGCAACGTCTTCTTTGCAAGAGTCGGGGTCAGGCGGGTTCGAGGAAGCGCAGCAGGACGGCGGCCTCCGCGCGCAGTCGCGCGGCTCGGTCGGCGTGCGCCGGGGCGGTCAACTGGGCCGCGGCTTCCAGCCGTTCGGCGGCCTCGGCGCGCACGAGGTCCGTCATCTCGCCCTCGCTCAGCTCACGCCGAGCCGCCTCGGTGGCTCCGACGCCCATCGGTGACTGTTCGAGAGCCACGCCGCGCAGGCGGGCTCCGTCCACGGGCACCGCCTCCGCGTTGTCCAGTGCGGCGAGTGTCGCGCGCAGGGCGCTGACCGCCGCCTTGTCGCGGGCGCGCATCGCTTCGGGGAGGGCTTGACGCATGAGGGCACGGAGAGACATGCCGGGACCCTACGGTCGCGCCACCGACCCCACAACGGGATATACCCAGGGCCCCTTCGACGTCAGGCGTTCCCGCCCGCTCACCGGCCGGCCCTCAGGACGGGGGCGCGAGGGACGCCAGCGCGGCCGGCGGCACCGCTGCGGCGGCGGCCGATCCCCGCAGCAGCGCGGGCAGGTCACGGGGCGACGCCGGTTCGCCGGTGAGGGCCGCCGCCGTGATCCGGTCCAGCCGGAAGCCGCGACCGGCCCGGCGTGTGCGGCACCAGGCGATGAGGTACCAGCGACCGTCGGCGGTGAGCAGTCCGGCCGGTTCCACGACGCGGTCGCTTTCGTGTCCCGTCGCGTCGGTGTAGGTCAGGCGCAGCGCCATGGCCTCGTCGAGCGCCCGCTCCACCGTGCAGCGGATCGGACGGTCGTCGGGCGCGGGCACCGCGACGATCCGTCCGGCGAGCGCCCGGGCCGCGGCCGAGGCGGGGCGGGTCATCGAGGCCACGATCTTCTGCGCCGCCGTACGGGCGGCGCCGGCGTACGGAGTGCGGGCGTCGGCCAGGGCGAGCGCGGCGGTCAGCGCCGTGGCCTCCTCGACGGTCAGCCGGATCGGGGGCAGGGTCATGGACGGATCGACCGCCCAGCCGCCGCCCCGCCCCGGCACGGAGCGCAGCGGGACCCCCGTCCGCATCAACGTCTGCAGGTCACGCTGCACCGTGCGTGTGCTGACCTCGAACCGCGTCGCGAGCGCCGCGACCGTCAGCGGACGGGGCGCCGCCGCACGCAACTCCTCGACCAGCGCGTACAGGCGAGCAGTGCGGTTCATGCGGCCGACGTTACCCTCACGCGGTCGCCAGGAAGCGGTGCTGACGCCGCAGTTCGCGCTCGGTGACGGTCAGGGGGAACAGGGTGAAGCCGTGCATGGCGCCCGCGACGACGCCGAGCCGGACGGGAGCGCCGGCCGCCCGCCAGCGCTGCGCGAGGAACAGTGAGTCGTCGAGCAGCGGATCCTCGGTTCCCACGACGATCCGCGCGGGCGGCAGGCCGGTCAGATCGGCGAACAGCGGCGAGACGGCCGGGTCGCGGCGCTGCTCCGCCGTCGCCCCCGGCGTGAACAGCTCATAACTGCCGTGCAGCGTATCGGTGTTGCTGAGCAGCGGCTTCGATCCGAACAAGCGCTGGCTCGGCGTCATCGACAGGTCGTAGGGGCCGAAGAGCAGGTGGGCCGCCCGGAACGCGCCGGCGACGCCATGCCGGTCGCGGAGTCGCAGCAGCGTGACGACGCTCAGGTGGGCCCCGGCCGACTCGCCGCCGATCAGCAGCCGCCGGGTGCCGAACTCGGTTTCGGCGTGCGTCACCAGCCAACGCGCCGCCGCCTCGCAGTCGTCGGGCCCCGCGGGGAAGGGGTGCTCCGGCGCGAGGCGGTAATCCACGCTCACCACGGCCAGGTGCGTCTGCTCGGCGAGCTGCCACAGCCTCTCGTCCTGGCCGTCCGCCGATCCGAACGCCCAGCCGCCTCCGTGGAGATGCAGGTAGACGCCGTCGACGCGGTCGGGAACGAACACCCGCACGCGCACGTCGTCGGCGACGAGCCGGGGCCGGCCCTGCGGCAGTCGCACCGGCGGTGTGCGGCCGCCGAGCCGGTTGCGTCGCAGCCGCGCCAATACGGCGGCGTCGGGCGCCTGTCCGCGGGAGGGACGGCTCGCGGCAGTGGCCTCGAACTGTCTGTTGAACGCCAGGGTTTCCGCGAGGCAGTCCTCGTCCGTGATCGTCATGCGCCGACCCTCGCAGCCGTCCGCGACACCCCCCTGTCACCCTTTCCGAGTGAGCTGCCGCACACCCGCCTCGGAACAGGGCTGCCGTGCGGGGCCGTCGGCGCTCGCGGGGTGGGCGGCCCGAGCCGACGGCCCGTCAGGACTCGGTGGCCAGCGGGGTCAGGAACGTCAGCACGGAGGCGTCCTCTTCGATGAGCGGGACGAGCGCGGCGTTGAAAGGGCCGCCGTACGCGGCGTTCAGGTGCGCCTCGAAGGCGGCCTGGTCCCGGTACACCTCGAAGATCCAGAACGCGCGCGGGGCGGCTTCCTTGGTGTAGACGTCGAAGACGACGTTGCCCTCCTCCTCGCGCACCTTCAGGGCGTACTCGCCGATCAGGCGGGCTACCTCGTCCTGTGTTCCCTCGCGGGCGGTGAACTCGGCGAGCAGGGTCTTCTTCATGGGGTCGCGTCCTTGTTCGTGGTGAGGGGTTCGGGTTCGTGGTGAGGGGTTCGGGTTCGTGGTGAGGGTCGTGCGCGGGCGCGGCCCGACCCGGGCAGGCCGCGGGAGAGGGTGCCCGACCCGGGCAGGCCGCGGGAGAGGGTGCCCGGACCGCCATCGCCCGGCGCATGTCATCGTTGACTTGTGTCATCGATGACACCGGCTGGCCCGATGATGGACGAGGTCCCGCGCAGGAGTCAACGGTTCGGACGCGGGCCGCGCCACGGTCCGGCCGCGCGGTCAGGCGGCCCCGGTCGCCGTGAGCTGCGCCAGCTGGTCCCGCCACGGCGGATTGGGACCGGCGACCGAGCAGGTCAGGGCCGCGACCTGGGCGCCGAACCGGCAGGCCGCGGCGACTTCGTCGAGGCCGAGGCCGTCCAGCCGGCCGCCGAGGAGGCCGTGGGCGCCGAGGTGGTGCAGCAGCCCCGCGGTGAAGGAGTCCCCCGCGCCGACCGTGTCGACGACCCGTGCGCGCACCGCGGGCACCCGCAGCCGTTCGCCGTCGAGCGAGGCCAGGGCGCCGTCGGAGCCGAGGGTGATCACGACGAGCCGCACCCCCGCGGCATGCCAGACGTCGCACGCCTGCTCGGGCGCGACGCCGGGCAGGAGGAGTTCCAGGTCGTCCTCGCTCAGGCGCAGGATGTCGGCGAGAGCGCACCAGCGCGCCAGCCGGGCGCGGTAGACCTCGGGGCGCACCAGCAGCGGCCGGACGTTCGGATCGATGCTGACGGTGGCCCGTGGAGCCGCCGCCGTCAGGAACTCCTCGACCACCGCCCCGCCGGGCTCACGGACGAGCGCCAGCGAGCCGGTGTGCACACAGGCCGTGCCGGACAGGTCGACCCCGGCCAGTTCCGCCGGCGTCCACTGCCAGTCGGCCGTGTTCTGCGCGTGGAAGGAGAACGTCGCCTGCCCGGCGGGATCCAGCTCGGCCACGGCCAGCGTGCTGGGCTCGGCGGCGGCGACGGCGTAGGACAGGTCGACGCCGGACGCTTCCAGGTGGGCGCGGAACAGACGGCCGAAGACGTCGCCGGACAGACGCGCGAGGAAGCGGGCCGGGGTGCCGAGCCGGGCCAGGGCCACTGCGGTGTTCGCGGGTCCGCCGCCGGGCAGCACGCGCAGGGCGAGTTCGTTGGCGGCGGGCGCCGCTTCGGTGAAGGCGTCCGCGACGCACTCTCCCACCACGGTGATCTGACGCGGGTTCATGGGCTGCTCTCTCTCGAGGGGCTCGGAAAGACCGGGCGCGGGGGGCGGTGCGGTGACACCGGCCCTGACCGGCTGCGCGGAGACGGCGGCGACGGACGTTGCCGATTTGTGACGAGTGGAAGGCATTGACGTTGCCGGGATCCGGAGTCCATCATCCTCGCCAGGCAGTGTCAACGATGACATAAGTCAACGATGACACCCGGGGGGCACATCCCGATCCCGACCCCCGTGCCGCTATCCCACAGGAGTCGTTCATGTCTCGCACCACTCGCCTGTCCTCCTCCCTCCTCCGAGCCGCCGCGGTCACGGGCGTGGCGGCCCTCACCCTGACGGCCTGCGGGTCCGGCTCCGGCTCGGGCTCGGGCTCCGCCGGCTCCGGCTCGGGCTCGGGCAGCGTGAAGGTCGGCCTGATCACCAAGACCGACACCAACCCGTTCTTCGTGAAGATGAAGGAGGGCGCGGAGAAGGCCGCCAAGGAGAACGGCGCGGACCTGTCCACCGCGGCGGGCAAGTTCGACGGGGACAACGCCGGGCAGGTCACGGCCATCGAGAACATGGTCGCCGCCGGGGTCAAGGGCATCCTGATCACCCCGAGCGACTCCAAGGCGATCGTGCCGGCGATCCAGAAGGCCCGCGCCAAGGGCGTCCTGGTCATCGCCCTGGACACGCCGACCGAGCCGGAGAGCGCGGTCGACGCCCTCTTCGCCACCGACAACCTGAAGGCCGGCCAGCTGATCGGCGAGTACGCCAAGGCCGCCATGAAGGGCAAGACGGCGAAGATAGCCGCCCTCGACCTGGCTCCGGGCGTCTCCGTCGGCGTCCAGCGGCACAACGGTTTCCTCAAGGGCTTCGGCGCCTCCGACAAGGACGTCGTGTGCGCCCAGGACACCGGCGGCGACCAGGCCAAGGGCCAGACCGCGATGGAGAACTGTCTGCAGAAGTCGCCCGACATCAACGTCGTCTACACCATCAACGAGCCCGCGGCGCTCGGCGCCTTCACCGCGCTCAAGGCCAAGGGCCGGGAGAAGGACGTGCTGATCGTCTCCGTCGACGGCGGCTGCACCGGCACCCAGGCCGTCAAGGACGGCAAGATCGCCGCGACGTCGCAGCAGTACCCGCTGAAGATGGCCGCGGAGGGCGTCAAGGCCGTCGTCGCCTACGCCAAGGACGGCAAGAAGGCGTCCGGCTACACCGACACCGGCGTCACGCTGATCACCGACAAGGCGCAGGCCGGGGTCACCTCGAAGGACACCGCCTACGGCCTGGACAACTGCTGGGGCTGAGCCCTCCCCGGACCGTACGACACCGTCACTCCCCGCCGACGGGGCGGTCGGCCCGCCTCCCCGACCAGGGACGACCGCCCCCTCGTCCCGGCGGCGAGGGCTTCGGCCCCCGTCCTCCGACACGGACATCTGTCTTCCGACAAGGACCTCGCATGACAGCCACGACCACGCCCTACTCGGAGCTCAAAGCGCCGACCACGGCCCGCAGACTGCTCACGGCGCCTACCACCGGACCCCTGGCCGCCCTCCTCCTGGCCTGCGCCTTCTTCTCCTTCTCGACCGACCAGTTCCTGACCGGCGGGAACTTCTCGCTGATCGTGCAGCAGGTCATGGTCGTGGGCACCCTCGCGATCGGGCAGACCCTGATCATCCTCACGGCGGGGATCGACCTGTCGTGCGGGGCCGTGATGGCGTTCGGCAGCATCGTGATCGCCAAGGCGGCGGCCGAGGGCTCGGTCCCGCCGCTGGTGGCGATCGCGCTCGGCCTCGCCGTCTGCGGCGGCTTCGGACTGCTCAACGGGCTGCTGGTGCAGAAGATCCCGCTGCCGCCGTTCATCGTGACCCTCGGCATGCTCAACGTGGCGTTCGCGCTGACCCACATCTACTCCGCGGAGCAGACGGTCACCAACCTGCCCGGCCCGCTCACCGCGCTCGGGGAGACCTTCCCGATGGGTCACACGGACATCACCTACGGCTCGCTGGTCACCATCGCCCTCTTCCTCCTCCTCGCCTACGCGTTGAGCAGCACCGGCTGGGGCCGGCACGTCTACGCCCTGGGCAACAGCGCCGAGGCGGCCCGGCTGAACGGCATCCGCACCTCACGCCTCACCATCGGCGTCTACACGGTGGCCGGCCTCCTCTACGGCATCGCCGCCCTGCTGCTCATCTCCCGCACCGGGGTCGGCGACCCGCAGGCCGGGCAGACCGACAACCTCGACAGCATCACCGCCGTCGTCCTCGGCGGCACCAGCCTCTTCGGCGGCCGGGGTTCGGTGCTGGGCACCTTCATCGGCGTCCTCATCGTGGGCGTGTTCCGCAACGGCCTGCAGCTGATGGGCGTCGCCTCCATCTACCAGACCCTGATCACCGGCGTCCTGGTGATCCTCGCGGTGACCGTCGACCAGATCTCCCGGAAGAAGGCCCGATGAGCGCCCCCTCCTCCCCCACGCCCGTGCTGCAGGCCCGCGGTCTGGTCAAGCGGTACGGCCACGTCACCGCCATCGACGGCGCGGACTTCGACCTGATGCCCGGCGAGGTCCTCGCCGTGATCGGCGACAACGGCGCCGGCAAGACCAGCCTCATCAAGGCCCTCACCGGCGCGGTGGCCCCCGACGCGGGCGAGATCCGTCTCCACGGTGAGCCCATCGCCTTCTCGGGCCCGCAGAGCGCCCGCGCGCACGGGATCGAGACGGTCTATCAGGACCTGGCCGTGGCCGCCTCCATGGACATCGCCTCGAACATGTTCCTGGGCCGCGAACTGCGCCGGCCCGGTGTCCTCGGCAGCGTCTTCCGCATGCTCGACAAGAAGCGCATGCGCCAGGAGGCGGCGGAGCACATGGCCGACCTGAAGATCGGTCTGCGTTCGCTGACACAGTCGGTGGAGACCCTCTCCGGCGGACAACGGCAGGCCGTCGCCGTCGCCCGTTCCGTCGCCTGGGCCCGATCCGTCGTCGTGATGGACGAACCCACCGCGGCCCTCGGCGTCAAGGAGTCGGGGCAGGTCCTGGACCTCATCCGCCGGGTCCGCGACAAGGGCATGCCGGTCGTGCTGATCAGTCACAACATGCCGCACGTCTTCGAGATCGCCGACCGGATCCACGTGCACCGGCTGGGCCGGCGCGCCGCTGTGATCAAGCCGTCCGACTACTCCATGGCCGAGGTCGTCGCCATCATGACCGGCGCTCTCACCGTGGACGAGGCCGGAGATACTGTCGTAGCGGATTCCGAGGCCGCCAAGGCCGCCGGAGTCCAGGCCACCTGACAGCTCGACCCCGCTCTCACAGTTTCCGGCCGAGGCCGCGGCCGGAACCGAGAGCCCTCAGGAGACGGTTTCCTCCATGGCAGCGAACCGCCGCCCCACCCTGGCCGACGTCGCCCGAGAAGTAGGCGTCAGCGCCAAGACGGTCTCCCGGGTCCTCAACGAGGACGGGCCCGCCTCCGCGCAGACCAGGGAACAGGTGCTGGCCGCCGTGGCCAAGCTCGGCTTCCAGCCGAACCTCATGGCCCGCAACATCCGCGTCGGCGGTCCGGACACCACCATCGGCCTGGTCATCCCCGACCTCGCCAACCCCTTCTTCGGAGCCGTCGCCCGCTCCATCGAGGACACCGTCCGCGAACGCGGACTGACCCTGCTCATGGGCTCCTCCGCGGACGAGCCCGACCGTGAACGCGCCCTGACGGACAAGTTCCTGGCCCGCCGGGTGAGCATCCTCATCGTCGTGCCGTCCGTCGGCGCCGACCACTCGCACCTCAAGTCCCACCGCACGGCGGGCCTGCCCGTCATCTTCCTCGACAGGCCAGGAGTCGGACTGGCCACCGACAGCATCGTCAGCTCCAACCGTGCCGGAGCCCACGACGGCGTCGCCCACCTCGTCGCGCACGGACACCGGCGCATCGGCTTCGTCGGCGACCTGCCCCCGAAGCTGTACACCCGCCGGGAACGTCTGGCCGGCTATCGCTCGGCCCTGCAGGAAGCCGACATCCTCTACGACAGGGCGCTCGTCACCAACGCCCACGACCAGCAGGGCGCCGAGGCCGCGACCGCCCGGCTCCTCGCCCTGGCCGACCCGCCCACGGCCCTCTTCGCCGGCAACAACATCATGGCGCTGGGCATCGTGGCCGAACTGGCCCGCAGCGGGCGCAAGGACGTCGCCGTCGTCGCCTTCGACGACGTCTCGCTCGCCGAGGCGCTCGAACCGGCGCTGACCGTCGTCGCGCAGGACCCGGAACGACTCGGCAGTGCGGCGGCCGCCACCGCGCTGAACCGACTCGACGGCGACCGCTCCCGCGCCCGCACCATCACCGTCCCCACCCGACTGATCGTCCGGGGCTCGGGCGAACTCCCGGTCACCGCGCTGCAGGAGGCCTGAGCCGGGGGCGGGCCCGGCGCAGGACGCGGACCCCGGACGCCCAGTAGAGGCTCGGCTGGGTGCCACGGCGAGGCGACGGTGGCCCGCGCCGAGAAGGAAGTCCGTGAAGATCCGCCAGCCGCGCGACTGTGCCGGGGCGAGGCGCGCGACCCAGTCCGTCGGCTGTTCGGTGAGCGCGTCGAGCACCCCTGAGGAGCAGAGGACCGGCA